>JAIRKG010000131.1 GCA_031260235.1 Dysgonamonadaceae bacterium
ACGACTGAGGAAATTGTTGCCGATATTTTGAACAAGGTTGAAGTTCCCTGATATATTAAATAAAGAGGTGATTTTTTACTCTTTCTACCTCAAAATTATTAAGAAGACTTAAACCGAGATTAAGAAGACTTAAACTAAGAGTAAGAAGACTTAAACCGAGTTTAGGAAGACTTAAAATGAGTTTGTGAAGACAACATTTGAGTTTGTGAAGACAACATTTGAGTTTGTGAAGACAATATTTGAATTTGTGAAGACAATATTTGGGTTTGTGAAGACAATATTTGAGTTTGTGAAGACAATATTTGGGTTTGTGAAGACAATATTTGAGTTTGTGAAGACAGAAACTGAAAGTAAGAAGATTGCATTTGAGTTATGGAAACAAGCGAACTGTTAAAAAAAGTAAGACAAATCGAAATTAAAACAAGAGGACTGTCCCGCAATATTTTTGCAGGACAATATCACTCTGCATTTAAAGGTCGAGGGATGGCTTTTTCGGAAGTTCGGGAATATGAATTTGGGGACGATATTCGCGACATTGACTGGAATGTAACTGCGAGATATTCAAAGCCATTTATAAAGATATTCGAAGAAGAACGGGAATTGACCGTCATGCTGCTGATTGACGTTTCGGGAAGCCGGAATTTCGGCACTGTCGAAATATTGAAAAAAGACATGATAACCGAAATTGCGGCGACGCTTGCTTTTTCTGCGCTTCAAAACAATGATAAAATCGGCGTTATCTTTTTCTCAGACCGGATAGAAAAGTTTATCCCTCCCCAAAAAGGACGGAAACACATCCTCTATATTATCCGTGAACTCATTGATTTTGAGCCTAAAAATACGAATACCAACATCGGGCAAGTGTTGAAATACATCACCAACGCAATCAAAAAGCGTTGTACGGCATTCGTTTTTTCCGATTATATCGACAAGGGAGATTATCAGGGTGCACTCACGATTGCGAATAAAAAGCATGATATTGTAGCCATTCAGGTTTATGACAGCCACGAAACGGAAATGCCCAAAGTCGGCATGGTAAAAGTAAAAGACGCCGAAAGCGGATTTGAAAAATACATTGATACGTCTTCGGTCAAAGTGCGGACAGCCTATAAACAATGGTGGGAAAAACGGCAGGCGGAGATGAACAACGCTTTCAAGCGAAGCCGCGTGGATTCCGTGTCGATTCACACGAACGAAGATTATGTGAAAGCATTGATTGGATTATTTAATATACGCAGTTGATGAAATTCATGAAGAAAAATAAACAGATAAAAATTGTTGCCTGCATAGTCGGCTTGTGGATAAGCGTTTTTACCGCATCCGCTCAACCGCCCGTTATTAAAGTAGCTATAGATTCTGTGCATATCCTTATCGGACAACAGACACAGATTCGTCTGGAAGTGGCGGCAAATAAAAATCAGCCGTTGCAGATACCTGTGGTTGCCGACACGTTGGTGAACGGCGTGGAAGTACTGGACATTTCAAAAATCGACACTACCGATTTAGGAAACGACAGAATCCAACTGAAATACCGTTATTTGATCACCTCTTTCGATTCTGCTCTGTATTTATTGCCGCCTTTTAAGGTAATTGCGGGACGGGATACGGTTTATTCCGAAGCGCTGGCGCTAAATGTTTCTACATACCAAGTGGATACAACCCAACAATTTTATGACATCAAAGATATTATCCAACCTGAATTTGTATGGACGGATTATTTGCCGCTTCTGGTCGGAATTATCCTGGGATTACTGCTCATTGCCGCTGTTATTTTCATCATTTACCGTCTGGCAAACAGGAAGCCGGTTCTGTTTTTCAACAAGGAAGAACCTTATGTACCACCGCACATTCACGCTATTCAAGGATTGGATAAGGTGAAATCCCAAAAATTGTGGCAGGCTGGAAAAGTGAAAGAGTATCATTCCGATGTCACAGATATTGTGCGAACGTACATCAGCGAACGCTTCGATATTCCGGCTCCGGAAATGACTTCCGGCGAAATACTGGATAAAATAAAGGAATCGGGCGATGCGGATACTTCATACGGTAGCCTGAAACAAATGCTTATACTTGCCGATTTCGTGAAATTTGCCAAATACAATCCCCTTTCCGATGAAAACGAATTAAGTCTGACGAATGCGTATTTATTTGTTGAACAAACGAAAAAAGAAGAATCGGCGGAAGAGGAAGAATTGACAATTAAAAATTAAGCGTTTTAAGAATTAAGAGAGAAAATATGATTTTTGCTAATCCTGCATATTTATGGTTATTGCTTTTACTTATCCCGATGATTGGATGGTATTTTTGGAAATTGCGCAAATCGCAAGCAAGTATCCGCTTATCATCGTTGGAAGGATTTGAAAAAGCGCCGAATACTTTTCGGATTTATTTGCGTCGTCTTCCGTTTGTTTTCCGGTTACACGCGATTGCGTTCCTGATTATCGCCATGGCGCGTCCGCAGACGACCGACAAGTGGAACACTGAAACGACAGAAGGAATTGACATCGTGATGAGCGTAGATATTTCATCCTCCATGCTGGCGCAAGATTTGAAGCCCGATCGCTTGAAAGCCGCCAAAGACGTTGCCGCATCATTCATTAACGGTCGCCGGAACGACAATATCGGTCTGGTGGTTTTCGCGGCTGAAAGTTTCACCCAATGTCCGCTCACTACCGACCATGCGGTTCTGCTGAATCTTCTGAAAGACGTAAACTGCGGAATGATTGACGACGGAACGGCTATCGGACATGGCTTGGCAACCGCAGTCAGCAGGTTGAAAGACAGTAAAGCGAAATCGAAAGTAATTATCTTACTGACCGACGGAACGAATAACCGTGGGGAAATCGCGCCCGTTACCGCCGCGCAAATCGCCCAAACCTATGGCGTGAGGGTTTACACGATTGCCGTTGGAACAATCGGCGAAGCGCCTTATCCTGTTCAAACAGCGATTGGCGTAAGAACACAAATGGTGAAAGTGGAAATTGACGAAAAAACATTGACGCAAATCGCTCAAATCACCGAAGGCAGGTATTTCAGGGCGACGAACAACAAAGCCTTAGTCGAAATCTATAAGGAAATCGACCAAATGGAAAAAACAAAAATGAGCGTGCAGGAATACAGTAAAAAACAGGAAGAATACGGACGTTATGCTATGTTGGCGTTGCTTTTCTTTTTAGTGGAAATTTTGCTAAGATATACGATATTAAAAAACATTCCATAAATTTCAATATAATATGTTTAGATTTGCGCATCCCGAATATTTGTACCTGCTGGCATTATTACCCGCTTTTTTGCTTCTCTTTTTATACGCCATGTATATTAAAAAGAGAAACCTGAAAAGATTCGGCAACATGAAAATCCTGCGCGGATTAATGCCCGACGTGGCCTTGAAAAAACAGCATCTGAAATTTTGGCTGTCGTTTATCTGTCTGGGGTTGTTTATAATAGTCGTTGCCGGTCCGCAATTCGGATCGAAATTGGAAACCGTCAAACGGCAAGGCATCGAGGTGATGATTTGTTTGGACGTATCCAACTCCATGTTGTCTAACGATATAAATCCAAGCCGTTTGGAAAAGTCCAAGCAGATTTTATCCAAATTGATTGACGATTTGCACAACGATAAAATCGGATTAATTGTCTTTGCCGGCGATGCGTTTATCCAATTACCAATCACTTCGGATTATGTTTCGGCAAAGATGTTTTTGTCGTCGATTAATCCCTCGATGGTCCCGATGCAGGGAACGGCTATCGGCGCCGCAATCAATTTGGCGGTCAGTTCTTTTTCTCCTTCGCAAAATTCGGAAAAAACCATTATCCTGATTACCGATGGGGAAAATCATGAAGACGACGCTTTGGGCGCCGCTAAAACCGCAAACGAAAAAGGAATCAAAGTCAACGTATTAGGCGTAGGATCGATACAAGGTAGCCCGATTCCCACATCCGGAAACAGTTATCAAAAAGATAACGAAGGTAATATAATTATTACCAAACTGAATGAACAAATGTGCCAAGAGATTGCAGTGGCAGGTAGCGGCATGTATGCAAGAACCGACAACACAAATAGCGCATTGAAAGCCTTGCAAAGGGAACTGGCAAAACTGACCAAATCAGAAGTGGAAAGCAAAGTCTATTCTTCTTACGACGAAAAATACCTGATTCCGGCATGGATTTTATTATTCCTTTTAGTCATGGAATTTTTTATTTTAGACAGGAAAAACAGGGTTTTGAGTAAAATCAAACTTTTTAAAATTTAGTTGCCATGGATAAAAATTCAATACAGGCTAAAAACTTAATTGACTGGGCGTCCCAACACTATAATCCTGCGGCGTCGAAGTTTTCGCATAGAAGTTCATTTTTCGGTACATTAAAGTTTTGGTAAATAATAAGTATAAAGATTTATAGCTATGAGAAGATTTGTTGTATTTATATCCGTTATCATTGCTTTTTCTATGCCCGCTTTTTCCCAAAAACAGGTCAGAAAAGAACTGAAAAAAGGAAACAAAGAATATGTACGGGAGAAATATACCGAAGCGGAAATTGCTTACAGAAAGGCTTTGGAAGAAAATGCACGTTCGGCGGACGCCGCTTATAATCTGGGAAACAGTTTATATAAGCAATCCAAGTTTCAGGAAGCCCTGCAACAATATGAAGCCGCGCTTTCACAGGGAAAAGACAAAAATTTAACCGCCTCCAACTGGCATAATATGGGGAATATTTTTATGAGTAACAAAGATTACCGAAAGAGTGTTGAAGCTTATAAAAAGTCGCTCCGCCTCAATCCGAATGACGATGAAACCCGCTATAATCTGGCTTTGGCTCAAAAACTGATGGAAAACCAGCAAGAACAAGGGAGCCAAGAGCAAAATAATGATCAGCAAGAGCAAGACAAAGACGAACAACAAAATCAGGATCAGCAACAACAAAACAAACAAGAGCAACAGCAAGAACAGCAACAGCAAAATCCGAACGAAATGCAAAAAGAAAACGCCGAACAAATTCTGGATGCGATGATGCAAAACGAGCGTGATACGCAGGAAAAAGTGAAAGCAGAACAGATAAGACAAATCAAACAACGGAAAACAGATAAGAATTGGTGAAACGTATGAAGAAATTAATTTTATTTACAATACTTTGTCTTGGAATCGGACGGGTTTCCGCACAGGAGGTAACATTCAGAGCTTCTTCCGAAAGAACGGTTGTCGTGGGGCAACAATTTCGGATAGCCTATACGCTATCGACTTCCGGACAGACAACAGCAAAGAGTTTGCAACTGGGCGACATCAAAAACTTTGATGTCCTATACGAACCGACACTCTCTCAGCAAGGTTCCTCTACGAGTATTATCAACGGAAAAATTTCTTCCTCGTTTACCGCCGTCTATACATGCGTAGTCATGGCAAAAACGGAAGGAACGTTCACCATTCCGCCGGCTTCAGCCACTGTGGGCAACAGCACGTATAAGTCCAACGAACTGACTGTTACGGTGCTTCCTGCCGATCAGACGGCAAACGCAGCTGCTCAAAACAACAGCGCTTCACAATCGGGACAGCAGCAATCGGCAAATGCTTCATCCGATAAAGATATATTCGTTATTATGCACGTATCCAAAAATTCCGTTTACGAAAACGAAGGATTTTTGGTTACTTTCAAATTGTATTCCTTAGTCGATATTGGCGGTTTTGAAAATGTGAAATTTCCCGAATTTGAAGGATTTATTTCACAAGAAATAGATTTAGGCACGAATACCCAAATGAATCTGGAACCTTACAACGGCCGCAACTACCGCACTGCCGTTATTAAACAAACCGTCCTGTATCCGCAACGTTCGGGAAAAATCACGATTGACGCCGGTAAATTCGATGTTGTTGCTCGCGTTCGTTCCCAGCAAAGGGTCAGAAACTTTTTCGACGACTTTTTCGATACCTATACCAACGTCAGGAGGTCTTTGTCGTCGGCGCCGGTAACAATCAATGTCAAGCCCTTGCCTGCAACCGGGAAACCGGCTTCTTTTTCGGGCGCGGTCGGCGAATATACAATGACCTCGTCTATCAATTCCAACAATGTGAAATCGGACGATGCCGTTACCGTTAAAGTGAATATTTCCGGAAGCGGAAATATTAAGTTGATTAAAAACCCGGAAGTTGTTTTCCCCAACGACTTTGAAATATTTGACCCCATTGTTGATACAAAAACCAAAGCAACGCAAGCGGGAGTCAAGGGAAGCAAAACCATTGAATATAACGCTATCCCGCGTTATGCCGGTAATTTTAACATTCCCAAAATCGCATTTTCTTATTTCGACCTGAAAACAGGGACTTACAAAACACTATATTCGGAAGAATATAAATTGCATGTCGAACAGGGAGAATCCGCAGACGGAAGCGCAGCCCCCGTTGTCAGTTCGACAAACAAAGAAGATATTCGCTTCCTGGGCAAAGACATCCGCTATATCAAAACGGGCAATTATAATTTCCACAAAGGTTCGTTTTTCTTCGGTACATTCAACTATTATTTGTTCTATATTATTCCGGCTCTGCTGTTTATCGTTCTGTTTATCATTTACCGAAAACAGGCAGTCGAAAATGCCAATATTGCTTTGGTACGCACCAAAAGAGCCAATAAAGTAGCGTCCAAAC
Source organism: Dysgonamonadaceae bacterium (assembly GCA_031260235.1). Taxonomy (GTDB): domain Bacteria; phylum Bacteroidota; class Bacteroidia; order Bacteroidales; family Azobacteroidaceae; genus Azobacteroides. The sequence continues at coordinate 6,636 of JAIRKG010000131.1, forward strand.
GCTTGAAAACTGCCGCTAAATATTTGAACGAAAACAAAAAGGAAGCTTTCTATGACGAAATGTTGAAAACCGTATGGGGTTACCTGAGCGATAAATTGAACATTCCGATTTCGGCTTTGACCAAAGACAATGTTGAAGCCAACCTCACTCACTATGGCGTGGACGAAAACCTGATCAACGATTTCAGGAACATTCTCGACACGGCGGAATTTGCGCGATTTGCGCCGGCACAGGGAAGCGGAGCGATGGACGAATTGTATCATTCGACCATCAAAGTAATTGATAAAATGGAAAATACAATCAAAAAATAAAATGAAGAAACTGTTTTTTATTCTGGTAACAATCCTGTTTGCGACGGCTAAATTGCCGGCGCAAGATTTACTCCAACAGGCTAATGACGCTTACGCCAATGGCGATTATGCAAAAGCCGTTGAACTTTATGAAGCCGCCCTGGAAGAGAACGGACAATCGGCAACAGTTTATTATAACTTGGGTAACAGTTATTACAAAGCAAACAGAATCGCGCCGAGCATTTTGAATTACGAACGGGCGCTACTGCTGGAGCCGGGGAACAGCGACGCTCGTTTCAACCTGGAAATTGCAAAATTGAAAACCGTTGACAAAATCGAATCCGTCGGCGAGTTTTTCCTTACCACGTGGTTTCGTTCAATAAAAAACTGCTTAGGTACCGATGCTTGGAGCAAATTTGCCGTCACATGTTTTATTCTACTGATTGGCTGCCTGTTCCTTTTCTCCTTTTCACGCAAAATAGCGATTAAAAAAGTGGGCTTTTATGCCGGAATCTGCCTGACCGTACTTACCGTTTTCGGCAACATCTTCGCCTGTAATCAAAAGAAAAGCCTCACTTATCGTGACAGCGCTATTATTTTCGTCTCGACAACGACCATCAAAAGTTCGCCTGCCGACAGCGGAACCGATCTGTTTATCCTCCACGAAGGCACCAAAGTGAAACTGAAAAGCACGCTTGGCGCTTGGAACGAAATCGAAACGATTGATGGAAATGTCGGGTGGATCAAGAGCGAAGAGGTTGCGGTGATTTGAAAATGGCTATTCATGCAAAACACACCAATCTCCACCTACAACTACAATCTCCCCAAAGCAAAGATAGCCAAATATCCCCTCCCGCAGAGAGACAAATCCAATCTATTGATTTGGCGGAACGGGCAAATTTCCGAAAGCACCTTTCAAAACATCGGCGACTACATTCCCGAACATGCCCTCTTGATCTTCAACAACACCAAAGTAATACAAGCGCGGATACTTTTCCAAAAACCCGGCGGTGCTCAAATTGAAATCTTTTGCCTTGAACCGGAAACTCCACCCGATTACCTCTCAATTTTCGCACAAACCCAATCCTGCGTCTGGCGGTGTCTCGTAAGAAACGCCAAAAGATGGAAGGAAGGGAAACTGGAAAAACGAATAAACGGTACACGATGTACGGTTGAACGATTAGCTTCGCAGGGAGACGTATATTCGGTTCGTTTTGAGTGGGATAATTCCGGAATAACATTTGCCGATCTATTGGAACTTGGCGGCGAATTGCCGATTCCCCCCTATCTGAACCGCAAAACAGAAGCAAGCGATAAAGAAACATATCAAACAATTTATTCCAAAATCAAAGGCTCGGTAGCGGCGCCGACTGCCGGTTTACATTTCACCGAAGCCGTTTTGCAATCGCTCCGGAGAAAAAATATCCGCTTTGAAGAACTGACCCTGCACGTAGGAGCAGGCACATTCAAGCCGATTAAATCGGAAATTTTGGCGGAACATGTAATGCATACCGAATATTTTTCGATAAACAAAACAACAATCGAACAGTTGATCAACCAAACCGGCAATGTTTTTGCAGTTGGAACAACTTCGGTACGCAGTTTGGAAAGCCTCTATCATATTGGCGAAATGTTGGCGAAAAACCCCAGTCTAAACCCCAACGAATTAAACGTTTCACAATGGCAAGCCTGTAATTCCGGACGCCTGCCCGCCCGCGAAGCCTTGCTCAACATTCTCGACTGGTTAAACCGGAAACATTTAAACAGCCTCTCCGCCCACACGCAAATCCTAATCGCCCCCGGCTATCACTTCAAAATCGTAAACGGCATGATTACGAACTTTCACCAGCCGAAAAGCACTTTGCTTTTGCTCGTATCCGCCTTTGTCGAAGAACGCTGGCGCGAGATTTACGACTACGCGCTCGCTCACGATTTTCGATTTCTTAGCTATGGCGACAGTTCATTGTTGATTAAATCTTAAAAAGCCGCCGCCCTTGCAACCTCACACGTCACCCTGAGCCGCCACCCCGTCATTGCGAGGGCTTTGCCCGAAGCAATCAAGAGAGAAAGCCCTGTCACGTCGTCTCCCTACCAGAGTGGAAACACTCTCTCCCCGAAGCAGGAGACGCTCCCTCCTCCCGAAGGGAGATGCTCCCTCTTCCCGAAGGGAGGTGCTCCCTCCTCCCGAAGGGAGATGCTCCCTCTTCCCGAAGGGAAGTGCTCCCTCTTCCCGAAGGGAGATGCTCCCTCCTCCCGAAGGGAGGCGATCCCTCTTCCCGAAGGAAGTTACTCTCTACTCAGTGCAGGAGATGCTCCTCGTCTTGGAAAAGGTTATACTACAGTCAGTTCCTTTTTTCCGGATTGCCGCGCCGCTTCGCGGCTCGCAATGACGGGGGTGATGAGGCAATCCTGCCATCTTGTCTGTTAAACAGCGTTAATACTTACATAATTCAGGTTAAATTGTTTAAAATATATGCTAAAACGGATTTCTGCA
>JAIRKG010000155.1 GCA_031260235.1 Dysgonamonadaceae bacterium
TTTTGGAAAATCATCCAAACGGGTTCTTTAATATATAGATTTCAATCGGGGAAATCACTCAACGGAGATAAATTTAACAGCATTATCTAAATAAAATAAATTAAAAATGAGTAAAACAATAATCTACCAAGTACTTCCGCGCCTGTTCGGAAACCTGAAAACAGCCAACATTCCAAACGGAACAATCGAAGAAAACGGCTCAGGGAAAATGTCGGCTTTCACGCCCAAAGTCCTGAAAGAAATCCGCCGAATGGGAGTTTCCCACGTCTGGTATACAGGGTTACTTGAACATGCCACGCAGACCGAATATCCCAAATACGGACTCCGCAAAAACCATCCTGCAATCGTGAAAGGAAAAGCAGGGTCGCCCTATGCCATCAGGGATTATTACAGCATCGACCCCGATTTGGCAGACAACGTTCCCGCCCGCATTGCGGAATTTGAAGCCTTAGTCGTCAGAACGCATCAGGCCGGTTTGAAAGTGATTATCGACTTCGTTCCCAACCACGTTGCCCGCCAGTATTATTCCGGAACGGACAACCTTGGCGTAAACGACAACGCGCAGACAACCTTTTCGCCTAATAATAATTTCTATTATATTCCAGGGCAGGCATTTGCCCCCTCCTTCGATTTGGAAGCCGGCGAAGATGCCTATTGCGAGTCCCCTGCAAAAGTTACGGGCAACGACTGTTTTTCCGCCCATCCGGACGCCAACGACTGGTATGAAACGGTGAAACTGAATTATGGCATTGATTACCTGAACAACAGGCGTCCGCATTTCGATCCCGTTCCCGACACATGGTGCAAGATGCGCGATATTTTGCTGTTTTGGGCGACTAAAAACGTTGACGGATTCCGTTGCGATATGGCGGAAATGGTACCGGTGGAATTTTGGGGGTGGGTGATTCCTATAGTCAAGCAAGTCCGTCCGGATGTTCGGTTTATCGCCGAAATATATAATCCCGACCAGTACCGGAACTATTTGTGGAACGGCAAATTTGATTATCTCTACGATAAGGTGGGACTGTATGATACCCTGCGCGACGTCATCTGCGGACGGCAGCCTGCACACGCGATTACGAGATGCTGGCAATCGGTCGGGGATATACAGGGGCAGATGCTCTATTTCCTCGAAAACCACGACGAGCAGCGGATTGCCTCATCGTTTTTTGCCGGCGACGCCATGAAAGCCCTTCCGGCATTTGCCGTATTAGCCACGATGAACAAAAACCCAATCATGATCTACGCAGGGCAGGAACTGGGCGAGAAAGGCATGGACGCGGAAGGATTCAGCGGACAGGACGGGCGCACCACGATTTTTGATTACTGGAGCGTCGAATCGCTGCACAACAGCAACGCCGCCCTTTTGACGAACGAACAGAAGGATTTGCGTAGTTTCTACACAAAAATTTTGAATTTATGCAACACATCCGAAGCCATCAGGGAAGGCAAATTTTTCGACCTGATGTATGTAAATCCGCACAGTAACTTCTTCAATCCCGACAAACAATACGCCTTTATGCGGTATGCCGGGCGCGAATTGCTGCTGATTGTCGCCAATTTCGACGAAGCGGAGGTTGAGGCAAACATTTTCCTGCCATCCGCTGCCTTCGATTATTTTGGAGTCGACGAGGCGAAAATCGTTTCGGCAAAAGAATTTCTGTCGAATGAAAAAATGCAGTGGCAAATCGCACGGGATTCGCACTATCCGGTTCGGCTGGCAGGCACAACCGCCCGCATCATTCGTTTTTTAAATTCTTAAAGTTTTTAAGAACGTCGCTCACCGAAGAATTGGCAGTCAAACCGAACGTCGGTTATGAATCCACAGAATACTTCAACACTCTCTTCAAGAAATATTTTGAACTCCTCCTCCGGTAATATATACACGTGAAGTAGATGTTTTGGCAAAATTTTTGATATTCTTAATCGGCAACTGCCGGTAAAACCAATACGGTTTCACGGTATTTTATTCAAAAACAAGTAGCAATGTAATAATATATAAGGATTATGAACAAACACAGCGAACAGGAAAAGCCGGAAATACAAACGGATTTATCTGACAATATTACAGACGAAACGACAAAAGAACAGAGCGGGGAAGCTGTCATTGAAGAGAACAGGGAAGAAAATCCGGACAATACCGACAGTATGTCGGAAGAATTGGAGAAATTAAAAGACTCTTATGTCCGTTTGATGGCAGAATATGACAACTACAGAAAACGCACCATAAAAGAAAAAGCTGATTTGATAAAAAACGGCGGCGAAAAGACGCTTATCGGTCTTCTTCCGGTTATCGACGACTTTGAACGCGCCCGGCAAACCATTGAAACGGCTACGGATATTGAAGCCCTGAAAGAGGGCGTGGAACTGATTTACAACAAGTTTCTGTCTTATCTTCAGCAAAACGGCGTAAAAACGATCAATACGGCGGAACAGTCATTTGATGCGGATTTGCATGAAGCCATTGCGATGACCCCCGCAACCGAAGAGTCGCAAAAAGGAAATATTATCGACACGGTTCAAACAGGTTACATGTTAAATGACAAAGTGATACGCCATGCAAAAGTGGTAGTGGCGAATTAAAACAAAGATAACAAAATGGCGAAAAAAAGAGATTACTATGAAGTTTTGGAAGTATCCAAAACGGCAAGCCTCGAAGAAATAAAAAAAGCCTACCGGAAAAAGGCAATACAATATCATCCCGACAAAAATCCGGGAGACAAAGTGGCTGAAGAGAAGTTCAAAGAAGCAGCCGAAGCTTATGAAGTTCTTGGAAACGAGGAAAAGAGAAAACGCTATGACCAGTTCGGACATGCAGGCGTAGGCGGCGCGTCAGGCAGAGATTTCAGCGGCGGAATGACAATGGACGACATTTTCTCCCAATTCGGAGACGTTTTCGGCGGCCATTTCAGCGGATTTGGAAACTTTGGCGGATTCAGCGCAGGATTCGGCGGCGGAAGAAGTTCGCAGCGAGTCAACCGCGGAGCAGACTTGCGCGTAAAAGTCAGACTCTCTTTGAAAGAGATTGCGACCGGCATTGAGAAAAAAATCAAGGTGAAAAAATACGTGTCCTGCAAGCATTGCAGCGGAACGGGCGCAGAAAACGGCAATGCATTCACCACTTGCGCGACCTGCAAAGGTTCGGGAGTTGTTACCCGCGTTACGAACACTATTTTAGGTTCGATGCAAACAACGTCGCCCTGTCCGTCCTGTGGCGGCGAAGGCAAAACCATTACCAGAAAATGTATTCACTGCGGCGGCGAAGGCATTGTCCGTGACGAAGAAGTGATTACGCTGAACATTCCTGCCGGACTGATGGAAGGCATGCAACTGTCGATGGGTGGAAAAGGAAATGCCGCACGGCATGGTGGAGTCAACGGCGACTTATTGATTGTTATTGAAGAAGAGCCGCATCCCGAACTGATCCGCGACCAAAACGATTTGATTTACAATCTCCTGTTGAGTTTCCCTACTGCCGCTTTGGGAGGTACGGTGGAAATTCCTACCCTGGATGGAAAGGCGAAGATAAAAATTGATGCGGGAACACAGTCCGGAAGAGTTTTGCGTTTACGCAACAAAGGATTGCCATCCGTAAACAGTTATGGAACGGGAGATTTGCTGATTAATATTGTCGTTTACGTTCCCGAAAACCTGACTGCCGAACAGAAGAATAAAATAAGCGCATTGGAAAATGAGGCGAATTTTCAACCAACAAAGGCAATGAGGGATAAAATCTTTAGCAGATTCCGGAATATTTTTGATTAACCTGCATTACTGTTCCCTATCTTTGAGAAAACCAAAGCGGATAAACAATCCCCACAACCGACAGGATAATAATCACCACCCCCACAATTTTATTAATCAGCCACAAGCCCCGCAAATTAACGACTTTCCGAAGTTTCCCTACAAAAAAAGTAATTAAAAACCACCAGGAGAGAGCGCCGATTATAATACACAGCAAACCCAGCAACATGGAAACCATTTTTTCTTCGGGCGAAATGAAATTGAAACGGGAGAACAGAACGATATAGACGAATATAATCAAGGGATTGGAGAGGGTGAGAAAAAAGGCGGTAATAATGTCTTGGGGAATGGAAATGACGTTTTCTTTCGAGTTGTGCATCTGTTTAAACGGATTGGAAAGGAAAATATAAATACCGAAAGCCAGCAGACAAACACTTCCGGCAATTTGCAATATGCTTTGATTCCCTTCGATGAAGTCCACCACAAATCCCATTCCAAGGCAAACGATTCCGGCATAAAACAGGTCGGATAAAGCAGCTCCAACTCCCGAAAAGAACCCGTGCCACCGCCCTCTACTTAATGTCCTTTGAATACAAAGCAACCCGATTGGTCCCATGGGCGCCGAAACCAGGATACCAATCAGGAGGCCTTTACAGATAACGTCAATCATCATTTATTTTGCACGCATACTTACTTAAACAGAGTCCTTAACTCTATAAAATACTGTTGGTTGCACGGACAGCATTTGCACTCTTTTCAAACAAAGCTTTTTCTTCGCTGTTCAGTTTGAAATCAACGATTTTTTCAACGCCGTTGCGGCCGATAATAGCCGGGACGCCGATGCAAATGTCTTTTTGTCCGTATTCGCCGTCAAGGTAAGCACAACTCGGAATCAAGCGTTTGTAGTCATGTATTATGGCTGTCGCTACGTATGCCCCGCAGGCGCCCGGAGCATACCAGGCTGAAGTTCCCAACAAACCCGTCAGGGTGGCTCCTCCAACCATCGTATCGGCAACGACTTTGTCCAGGGCAGCTGCGCTCAGCAATTCGGATACGGGAATGCCGTTGTATGTTGCGAAGCGTTTCAACGGAATCATGGTCGTATCGCCGTGTCCGCCGATAACAATGCCTTCCACTTGCGCCGGATTGGCGTTTAATGCCTGACTTAAATAATATTTGAAACGCGAGCTGTCAAGTGCGCCGCCCATTCCGACAACGCGATTTTTGGGTAAGCCTGAAGCCTTCAGCGTCAAATAAGTCATCGTGTCCATCGGGTTGGAGATAATAACGAAAACCGCATCAGGGGAATATTTGAGGCTGCTTTCGATCACATTTTTTACGATATTCGCATTCGTACCTATCAGTTCTTCGCGCGTCATTCCCGGTTTGCGGGGAATGCCCGAAGTTACGACTATTACATCGGAACCTGCCGTTGCGGAATAATCGTTGGTAACGCCGATTACGTTTGTTTCAAAACCCAGCGTTTGCGCGCTTTGCAACACGTCTATCGCTTTGCCTTCAGATACGCCTGCCTTTACGTCAAGCATTACTACCGTTCCTGCTACTTTGTTGAGTGCAAGTACATTTACACATGTGGCGCCTACATTTCCGGCGCCGATAACTGTTACTTTTGCCATACAATTTTTATTTAATTATTAATGATTATTTTATCTTGCTATAATAAATGTTACCGTTTTTTTCCCTTTGTAGTGTCCTTTTCCGTGAATAGTACATTCGGCATTGCCGACATTAATATTATTTTTATATGAAACATTATAATCTTTTCCGATTTCAAGTTTAACCGTTTCGTTAGGGGAAACAAACAACACGTCGGGGAGAGGCGTGACGGGTTGGCCGGTGTATGCCTGTTGAGGGATTGGTGCGGGTTCGGCGTGAGAGAGGTCTTTTCTCGGATGATGATGTTCGTGGGTTTTCATATATTCGAGTTCCACGTTCAGATTCGCAATAAATTCGTCGCAGGAAGAGTTGCCGGAGATAGAAGTTGCGTTAATGATAGTGGAAGCATCTGCATACACGGCATCTATTTCTTTACGCACTTCGCGCAATTTTTCCTGCGGTTTATGCGCCTTTTCGTCGTTGCGGCTGGCAAAAAGGGTTTCAAACCGGTCGTTAGAAATAATCAGCCGGCTGACCCATCCGCTAAGGTCAAGCATTGCAACCTGAGCGGCATAAACCGACTGCAAATCGTGGAGCAGCACATCAATAGCGGCAGATTCTTCCTCATAAGTTTTCTTTGTAATTGACGAGTGAAACGCTTTGAGGCGAATTTCGAGCACCCGTGCAGCTTCGGCTTTGTCGGGGTCATAGTGGACGAGAAACGCTTTGACGGCGGCGGATAATCCTGCAATGTCGGCATCCCGCAGGTGGTCGGCGTGGGCAATCTGTTGCGTGTATCCGCTGGTTGTGACAATGTCAACCAATTGTCCTTCCAAGTCAATTAATTGAAGCAGTTTGGGCGCCAATTGACCGATAGTAACGGCTACGTTCGGATATGTTGCAAGTAAATTTTTAACAACTCTAAAAAGTTGGTAGTGTGCTTCGGCGCGCAGGCGCGAAAAATCGATTTTGATAATTCTCATTGCTTTTAAAATTTAGTTGTTGATATTTATTAAAAATTAAAATGGGTTCGGGT
>JAIRKG010000057.1 GCA_031260235.1 Dysgonamonadaceae bacterium
GCTTTTATTCGGCATTTTGTTCATACTGACACGATTGTCTTTGCGGATGAAAGCACATTCACCTTTGTGAAGGTATGTTATTTTGCCGCGTTCGCTGATTTCGAGTTTGCCTGAAAAAAATATAAACAATTCCGTGTTCACGAATCATTGGCGTATGTTTCGTCGCATTGTCGGAAAAACACGACAGGAAAACGTTTGAGTAGTTGATTATCTTACATGAATCCATATCTTTATCTTTTTACTTTTTGCAGTGCAAAGGTATATTAATTATGAACTTTAATTTGCCCCACATCTTTCCATCCGAGATAATTGACAAGTGTTTGGTAATGTAATATTATTTGCCGTGCTACACTTTCCGTGTTGCCTGTACGCGAGCAGTACAGTACCAGATAGCGATCGTTGCTACCGGTAACAGAATCGGCAAGTTCGTCAATATTCGACTGTTCGGTATCATCACCGGCATTGTCCCTCGAACATCCCACGGGTTGGAATGATATAAACAACGCCATAAACATTGTCAACAGATAATTACGCTTTTTCATGATTCTGGCAATTCTACAAGTTCTCTTCGTTCTATAATATTCGATACATTTCTTAGAATGTCGAAGCATCAATTACATAGCGGTAGCGCGCCTGTTTGTTTACTACTTTATCCCAGGCGTCATTAATTTCTTCGGCTTTGATGATTTGTATTTCGGGCAACAGGTTATGGTCAGCACAGTAGTTTACGACCTCCTGTGTTTCGGGAATACCGCCAATCAATGAAGCATTGATGTTTACACGATTGCTCATCATCTGAAAATAATCGCTTGTGATGTGTCCGTTTATCGGCAGCCCAACTTGCGTTAACGTTCCGTAAGGTTTTACTGTATTGGCGTAGAAACTTATGTCGTAGGCGTACGGAATGGTAGAAAGCAAAAAGTCTAATTTGCCGTAATAGGGCTGCAGTTTGTCAAGGTTGTCTATCACAATTGCTTCTTTTGCACCGAAGGACAGTATGTCGTTTACCTTATCGGGCGAAGTGGTAAGAGCGTAAACATCTGCGCCTTTTGAAACGGCTAATTTTATGGCAATATGTCCCAAACCGCCGATGCCTGCAATGCCCACTTTGTCGCCTCTTCTGAAATTTGCCTGAATTAAAGGCGAATAGGTTGTAATGCCCGAACACAGCAAAGGCGCTGCGTGTTGCAAGTCTATGTTATCGGGAATTTTGATTGCAAAATGTTCCCGTACCACGATGTTGTTTGCATAGCCACCTTGTGTAATGCCTGTTGGCGACGATTTTTCGGGAAAGCCGTAGGTATATACCGTAGCATGGTTGTCGCAATGGTGTTCTTCCCCGTGTTTACAGCTTTCGCACTCCATACAACTGTTTACCATGCATCCAACGCCTGCTTTGTCACCGACTTTGAATTTGGAGACGTTTTTACCTGTTGCGGTAACAATGCCCGCAATTTCGTGTCCCGGCACCTGCGGATACCGCTGTTTGCCCCAATGTCCCTTGATGGTGTGAATGTCCGAATGGCAAATGCCCGAATACTTGATTTCAATAAGAATGTCGTTGTCGCCAACCGGTCTGCGTTCAAATTCCAATGAACTTAACTTGCCGGTTTCGTTTCTGCCGGCGTAGCCTCTTGATTTAATGTTGTTACTCATATTTTTTAAATTATTTATCTGTGAAAAAACTTGTAGCGGGTTGGTAAGCATTAAGCCTGCGCCTGCAAGGGTTGTTTGCCGGATAAACTGTCTTCGTTCCATATCCGTGTATCTCATTTATATAAATTGTTATATTCTTCATCCGCAACAGGCTCAAACCATTCGCTTTCGCCGGAGTTTACCGCCACTTCGCCCCGCCTTTGGGCGCTTTTTCTTTTTTCTCTTCTTTTCCCTTTTTTTCTTTTTGTCCTTCGAAAAAATCTTTTTTGCGTAATGGTGGCAGCGCGGTATTTTCCGCCAGCATCGGCTCGTCGTTGTAGCGGACGGAAGCGATACGCACAGTAAAGAGAATGATGTCCTCTTCCAGTTCGTGCAGTTTGCGCCAATAGGTTTTGGCTTTTTTCATGCGTGTGAAGGAAGCTTTATGCTGTTGCAGCGGTAGCAGGATGCGGTTGCGGATTTCTTCGTAAAAATACGTCACGGCTTTGGAGCATCGCTCTTTCAAGAGGGCGGTGTCAATATTGTCGGACGATGCGGATGTTATTTGTTTGAGTTGTTCCTGAAAACGCCGCGCTACCGTTGCCTGCTGCACGGCGGTGGCGTACAGTTGTTCCGATAATTCGTGCGCGTTTTGCAATTCGTCCGAAATTTTATCGGCTGTCAGGCGGCAGTAATCGTGTAATAAATCCGACAAAGGTTTCCAGTCGAAATATTGAATAAGCCGTTCCGCCCAAAATTGTTGTTTTGCTTCCGCCAGCGACTGTTCGAGCATGCCGGTGGGCTGTTCGTTGCGCGAAAAAGCTACCGCATGCGCATCGGTTAAAACACATTCCGGCGTAATCGGCGATTGCAGGATAATTCCTTCCAGCGAAGTGCAGCGGCTCAGCGCCACGTAAGCCTGCCCGGCGGCAAAAGCGCGCCCGGCATCAATCACCACATGGTCGAACGTAAGCCCCTGGCTTTTGTGAATGGTGATAGCCCATGCCAGCCGCACCGGATATTGCCGGAAAGAGCCTAATTCCTCTTCTTCAATTTCATTTTTCTCTTTGTTTACCGTATAACGGACATTTTTCCATACTTCCGGCGTCAATTGGAATACCTCGTCGCTGTCTTCGGAGCGGACAAAGATTTGGTCGTCGGAAATTTCGATTACTTTCGCAATCTTGCCGTTGTAGTAGCGGCGTTCGTCGCCGGAATCGTTTTTGATAAACATGACTTGCGCTCCTTCCTTCAATTGCAGACGCATGTCGGTAGGCAAAGCATATTCGGGGAATTCGCCGGTGATTTCGCCGATGAAAGTATGAACAGTCTGGGGGATTGCCGCCAGTTTTTCGGCATTAATACGGTCGGACTGGTAATTGTGCGTGCATAAAATAATCTGTTTATTATCGCCCGAAAGCCGGTAGTTGGGGCGATAGCGTTCGTTCAATAAGGCGCGGTCGGCTTCCGAGAGTTCGTTGTTGCGCACGCGGTTTAACAAATCAACGAAGCGCTGCTCGCGTTGCCGGTACACTTTTTTTAATTCTATATACAACGGCGGCGCCTGTTGCAAAACTTTGGCATGAAAAAAAAACGGACTTTCATAATAATCTTTCAGCAATGTCCATTCTTCCTCTTTCACTACCGGTGGCAACTGGAACATATCGCCGATATACAGCATCTGTATCCCGCCAAAAGGTTTGTAGTTCCGGCGTATAAAGCGCAATGTGGCGTCAATGGCGTCGAGCATGTCGGCGCGCAGCATGCTCACTTCGTCAATAATCAATAATTCGGCTTGCCGCAGCAGATCTTGCTTTTGTTTGCCGAATTTAAAAGTATCTTTTATTCGGCTGTTGGGAATATACGGCTCAAACGGCAGTTGAAACAGGGAATGCAACGTAACGCCTCCGGCATTGATAGCCGCCACACCTGTAGGCGCAGCCACTAATACTTGTTTGTGGCTATGCTGCGCGAGATATTTCAGGAAAGTTGTTTTTCCCGTGCCTGCTTTTCCCGTAAGGAATAAGTGTTTCGATGTCTGGTTTACAAAATCAACGGCTAAGCGGAAGGCGGGCTCTGTATTATTGACGGTCATAATTTTGTTTCACTGAAAATAATGTAGCAAAGGTAATCATTTTGCTTTGACGGTCGATTTGTTGATAGAAAGTTTTGTAGCTTTTGAAGGCTGCGTTTCATTTCCCCGTCCGTTTCCCGCCTGCCGGGGAAACGACAGGCAATATATCTGGTGCGGGGCTGAAAAACAGCAGTAATTTCTTAATCGTGTAAATCTCGTTTTTTCAGATAATCCAACATTTGTGCGGGACGGTCGGTTTGTAATATGCCTGCACCCAATTCATCAATCAAATACCACCAGGTTCCGTCAGGATCTTTGAGCGCTTTGTCGTCGCTGTATCCGCCGCAAAGCGAATCCCACAGGGAGTTAATCCAGATGATGGATATTGTGTGTCGTAATTTTTCGTATATTCTTCATTGCTTTTTATTTTTTCATCAATCGCACCTTTTTCTTCTATATAGTTGACGGATTTGATATCTCCACTCAAAATTTATTTTTGCCTGTTTGTTCCCTGTAAATCGCCGCCCCGCAACGCCCCGACATTGCGAGCCGCCCCACCTCGTCATTGCGAACTGCGAAGCAGTGAAGCAATCCAGAGAAAAACCTCTCTGCATCATTGCAATTCCTGGATTGCTTCGGGCTTTGTCCTCGCAATGACGGCTGCGACTTTGCGAGCCGCGCAGCGGCGCGGCAATCCCCCCCAATCCAAGCCTCGACAGACTCTTAACTTAGAAGAAAGTGATGTTCTAGTGTTAGAAGATAAGGCTCTTCCAGATTAGAAGATAAAACTCTTATAGTATTAGAAGATAAGGCTCTTCTATATTAGAAGACAAGACTCTTATGGATTAGAGGAAACGATGCCTCGTGCAGAGGTGATTAAGCAACATTGCTCAGTGATTGCAGAACATTCTTGAACGATTGCAGAACATTCTTGAACGATTGCAGAACATTCTTGAATGATTGCAGAGTATTCTTGAACGATTGCAGAATATTCTTGAATGATTGCAGAGTATTCTTGAACGATTGCAGAATATTCTTGAATGATTGCAGGACATTTCTTTTATATGACAAAAATGTTACAGAGCGATTGGGTTTCTGTCCTGTTTCGGGCGAAGCGCTCCGGGTGACGGGGCGTTGCGGGGCGAAGCCCGAAGCAATCCA
>JAIRKG010000086.1 GCA_031260235.1 Dysgonamonadaceae bacterium
GGGCGGCTTACAGTCACCTCAATTCAGGATTATACCGTTTTTCTTTGCCGATTGTCGAGGATATTGCGTGTCCGGGATAAACGACCGTGTTGTCGGGGAGGGAGAACAGTTTGTTTTTAATGGATTGTATCAGTTCTTCGCAGTTGCCTTTCCATAAATCCGTTCGTCCGATACAGAGGTGAAACAGGGCGTCGCCGGTGAAGACGCAGTTGTCTTCACCGGAATAGAACGAGAGGCTTCCGGGGGAATGTCCGGGCGTTGACAGGGCTTCCAGACGGGTGTTTCCGAAAGAGATTATTTTTTTGTCTTCGATATACTGCCCGGCGAAGACCATGTCGTATTTGAAAGTGGAAAATCCGAAATCCACGATGCCTTCTTTCAGTCCGGGCATTGCTTCATCGGCCTGATTATATTCTGGTTTTAATCCGTAAGTTTCGTACAGGAAACTGTTTCCTAAAATATGGTCAAAATGCAGATGCGTGTTCAACACATGTTTCAGCATAAGATCTTTTTCGCGGATAAAATCCGAGAGTTGTTTTTTTTCATCATCGGTATATGCGCCGCAGTCAATGATGACTGCTTCTTTTGTTTCATCATATAAAAGGTATGTGTTTTCCTGAAGCAGGTTGAAAATGAAAACTTTTATTTGTAACATAAGTAATTAATTTTTTTTTACGCAGGTAGATATATGACTTTTTTAGTTCGGAAGAACTCCTCGCTAAAATAATCCGTCAATTCATATACAACAACTTTATTCTTAAAGGGTTTCAATTCGGCCTGCAAGTTTCCGCCTTTCAGGCATAAAAACCCGTTGGGTATTGCATTTTTCCGGTCTTTGACGATGTTTTTCCTCGCCGTTTTCAGCAAATCGGACAAAGGCATCGCCGCGCGGCTGACGACAAAATCAAATTGCGCCTTTTCTTCTTCTACCCTTCCCTGTTTACATTCAATATTTTCCAAATCGATTTGTTCCGCAATGTCTTTCGCCGCCTTAATTTTTTTCCCGACGCCGTCTATCAAAAGAAACCGGACTTTGGGAAACAGTATCGCTAAAGGGATTCCGGGGAAACCGCCCCCCGTGCCGACGTCCAAAACGGCAGACTGACCGGCAAACCGGATGACTTTTGCAATTCCAAGGGAATGAAGGACGTGTTTTCCGTATAAATTTTCAATGTCTTTCCGCGAAATCAGATTGATTTTGGAGTTCCAACCGATGTATAAATCATATAAGGCGGCAAATTGTTTTTTTTGCCTTTCCGTCAATTCGGGGAAATATTTTTCGATGATCTCCATTTATAATTTTGCCAGGGCGGCAATCGGACTGTCGTCTGCAATAAAAATTTCCAATTCTTTATAAGGAATAAAAACTTTTGTTGTTCCAATGAAATAAGCGGCTATTTCATACTCGTTGAAATAGTAGGTGATTCCCTGCTCGTCGATGGTGAAATTTCCGTTGGGAACAATATCGTCGATGCTGTTATAACCGATATTTTCCAACTGTGCGGGGTCGCTGACATTATTGGCGTCGGCAATTTTTCTAACGATAATCTCCGCCACATTCTTTTTATAATTGACCTCGGCAAAAGCATCTTCCGTGATATATTCGCCCGTGTTCAGATCAATCACGTATCCGAAGACGCCGTGAGCGCCATGGGCGCCGCCTTCAAAAGTCTCATTTTGAACTAAAAAAGAGACCAATCCATTTCCGTTATAAGTAATTTCATTCTTCAAATCCATGTAATAGAGGAAGTCGCTTTCATCTTCCAAATTGCCATAATCTTCATCTGCAAACTTTTCACATTGAAAATCCTTGAAATACTGCGTTTTGAAACTGTCTACCGCCTGTTGAGGAGGCAGTCCGACATATTTCAAGGGAAATACTCGTTCGATAAACACCGACTGCAGGTTGCGCAGTTTATCGGCGTCGCCGTAGGAATTGGGGTAAATAAAAGTAATGTCCAAATGACAACTAACCTTAACGTCGGGACGAGTATATTTTGATTGCGGCTGAATTTCGTCTATCCGTATCGTATCGAAAGAAAGGGTATCGCCTGCCGTTTTTGCTTTGTTCCAATTGCAGGCACAAAGAAACAGGAGCGTAATATTCAACGCGATACATCGGGTTACTGTTTTTTTCATTGCTATATAAATTATTAATTGATTAATTTATTTTTTGCTTCATAATTTCCGTGCCGCATCATTGATTCCCGTAAGAGATAGCAACGGCGTTTTTTGACTATAATTCACGGGCGCAAAGATAATGGTTTTTATTGTGTGGACAAATTTTGTTATCTCTTCTTGTTCTCCCGCATATTTAACAATTCACTGCCTGTAATTCGCAAGTTTTGCATCAATTTTTATTGTACGGCATATAATATTAATTATTTCCCATACATTTGGAGCGAACAATCAAAATACGAAATAATGAAGAATAAAAAGATAAACGGCGCAAAGAAAGAATTTGTATGGATGATTATTTTATCTGTTGTCGTGTTGCTGCCGAACATTTTTCTGCTTTTTTACGGGAGCGACGCTTTGCCTGTTGCTTTATTGTTGTTTGGTTTGTCTTGTCTGTTTTTTCTGTTGCCCGCACTGTTCCTCCGGAAAAGGATTTTTTTCATTCTTCACGGCGTTTTCGTGCTGCTGGCGCCTCTCGAAATGGCTCATATTTATTTGAACCTGACGCCTGCAACCTCAGCCTTCCTGCTGTCGATCATCGACACAAATCAGGAAGAATCGTTTGAATTACTGTCTGCAATCAAGTTTCCGCTCGTGATTTTGTTTCTGCTTTGGGCTTTTTATTTCATTATTGTGGTTGTGAGGATAAAAAATGTCTGTCTTTTTCAGTCGAAACGGACGAAATGGGCGGGCATTTTTATATTCGCAGGAGCAATTATAGCCGGTTATGCGGTGGGTTATAACAAAAAAATATATCCTTACGACTTGATACTTCGCACTTACCAGGCGTTTGCCGTCAAGAAAGAAATTAAAAAGGGCGGTGAACAAATGAAAGATTTCAAATTCAACGCTGTGAAGAAAGATCCCGTCGCAGGAAAGGAAATTTACGTGTTTGTTATCGGCGAAACGGGGCGCTACAGCAGCTATGCGATAAACGGTTATCAACGAAATACTTCGCCGATGTTAGCGCAGACAAAAAATGTGGTCTCTTATACCGATTTCTACTCCGAAGCAAATATCACATCTTCGAGTTTGCCGGTGATTTTAACACGCGCTTCGGCACGAGATTACGAGCGTTCATACGTCGAAAAATCGTTTGTCGATGCATTCAGGGAAGCCGGTTTCAAAACCTATTGGATTGCAGGCCAGAGCGCAAACAATAAATTTATCCGCCGCATATCGGGGGACGCCGACGGGGAATATTTTCGCACCGTCAATTTTTCGGATACGACTAATTTCGACGAGCAGTTGTGGCTCTATTTGGATGATGTTTTAGCCAAAAACGACCACAAAGCGCTTATCGTTATTCACACTTTGGGCAGCCATTTTCGCTATAATTACAGGTATCCGGCTTCATACGAAGTATTTAAACCCAGTTTGAAAGGCGCTTTCGATTATGCGTTGATTTCGGCTAAAAACAAGGAGTTATTTGTCAATACCTATGACAATTCCATTTTATATACCGATTTCTTTTTGGCGAAAACAATCCGAAAGATTAACCGTTTGCACGCCATAAGCGCCCTTGTTTACGTTGCAGACCATGGCGAAAACCTGTTCGACACGAAGGAAAATATCGTTTTTCACGGCGGAAGCGATTATACACATTATGATTTCCACGTCCCGTTTTTTGTTTGGACTTCCGATGAATACAGCGTTCAATATCCCTGCAAACAGGAAAACATCAGGTGTAATAAAGACGAGAAACTGAGCGCCCACTACATTTTTTACTCCATACTCGACATTGCCGACATTACATTTCCCGGACAAATCCTGTCCAAAAGCATTGCTTCGGAAACTTTGCGGGGTGATTCCGTTCGATACATCATTAATACGAACATGGAAGTTTTGAGGTTTCCCACCAAATCACGCATATAGGTTATCCTCTTTTCAAAAAGGGTTAGCCCGTTTTGGAAAAGGGTCGTCCCATTCTTGAAAAGGGTTAGCCCATTTTGGAAAAGGGTTAGCCCATTTTGGAAAAGGGTCGTCCCATTTTGGAAAAGGGTCGTCCCATTTTGGAAAAGGGTTAGCCCATTCTGGAAAAGGGTTAGCCCATTTTGGAAATAGGTTAACCCATTTTGGAAATAGGTTAACCCATTCTTGAAAAGGTAAGGTTGTTTTTTCACCTTGCTTCTTCCTTTCCCTCTTGCAATTAACAAAACGGCGACAAATTTACATTTGTCGCCGTTTTTTATCTTTTCCGGATTGCTTCGGGGGAAGCAGTTAATGAGTTCCGTAAACGTTTGATAGATCTTTGTGTGGATGGAACGATTTCTTTTTAATAACAATATAAATTATTGACAATAGAATAATTATCGAAACGGGGTAAATATATTGATACTCGTAAAACAGGAAGAATCCGACTGTGATTATGCTTTGCAAAAGCGCGTAAACTACTGAAATAACCAATTGTGGAATCTTTAATTCATTAGCCAGAATCTGATATAAATGTTTGCGGTGCGCCTCAAAAATATTCTCTTTTAACATCAACCGATGAATGATTGTCAATATCGTGTCCACGCCGTATACAGCCAAAAACACAATCCACGCAACGGAATGGGTTGCAAGCATTAATTGCAGCAGCAACGTAACAGTCCAGAAGGAAATTGCCATGCTGCCAACGTCTCCCATAAAACATTTCGCCCGTTTCCGGCAGTTAAAAAACAGGAATACAATGCAGGCAAGTATTGCGAAAAGAATAAAATCGGTATTGGTAAAAGAAATTATTTTACAGTTAATATATTGTAAACTAACGAGTATTGACAGGCTATACAAGCCTGTCATTCCGTTAATGCCATCCATAAAATTAAATGCATTTAATATACCGACAAAGAAAACATAAACCGCAGGAATAAAATACCACGGCAAAACGGTATATAAATTTAAGCCGTAGAAAACGAAACTTATGGATAGAAAATGAATGATAATACGAATTTTGTTCGGCAAAGATTTTATATCATCTATAAAACCGACAGCGGAAATCATTGTTAATCCGGCAATGAACGGATATTGCAGTGGTGTTTTATTAAACGTCCCTATGACGGTATACAATGCTCCGGCCAGCCAAAACACAACGCCTCCGCCGCGAATGGTGATATAATCATGCGAGCTGCGTTCATTCGGCTTGTCAATGATGTTGTGTTTTTCGGCGATGCGGAAATATAGCGACATTGCCGAGAAGAGTAAAATAAGAATAAGGAAGTAAAGCACGGAATTAGAATGTACTCAAGGTGCGTTGAAGACCGGTGCGGACATCAACCGGAAGGCGGTCAATACCCAAAGCGGTCTTCATTTTTTGATTGGAAACGATGTAATTTTCCGTTAATTTCCGCAGGCGTTCGGAATTTAACGGCAGATGCAAGTGGTTACCTGCTTTGGCGGCAAAAGCAATCAGAGACTTGTTGATTTTCCAAATCTTTGGTTTGCGGTTTTTTGATTCGGCGATAAGTTCGATAATCTCATTGGTTGAAACCGGCTCGTCATCAGCCAGATGATAAATGCCTGAAAGAGGATTCGTTTCGATAAACTGTTTGATAATATAAGCAAGATTCCAAATATTCACGAATGAGCGTTTGTTTTCAAAAGCACCCAGAGGCCAGGGAATACCTTTACCGACAACGCTATACAGTAAATTGAGGTTGCCCTTGTTGCCGGGACCGTGAATCATGCAGGGACGAAGGATGTAAACGTTTTTCAATTGAGAATTAACAATTGAGAATTGAGAAATAATGTAGTTTTCTGCGGCGATTTTGCTTTTGCCGTATGGACCGACGGGTTTTGGGATAACATCTTCCGTTAAAATATCGCTTTCGACGAAATCGGCAGCGGCTTTGACGGAACTGAAGAAGATGAATTTTCGGGCGTTTGATTGCAGGAAATAATCGAAAATCTTTCGGGTCAGACCGAAGTTGATATCGAAATATTCCTTTGCTTCCGATTGGTTTTTTGTGTCGTGAGCCTTTCCAGCGAGATGAATAATTACGTCTGTTTCAGGTAACTTATCAAGTTCATTCCACGAACAGGTTTTGACTGCACCTTCCCGTTCGGTGGAAGACGATAAACCGTAAATCGTGTGGTTTTCTTTGAAGGCGGATACGAGGTTGGAGCCGACGAAACCATGGAGGCCGGTGATGAGGAGGGTCATGAATTTTTTAATCGTACTAATTCAAAGACTTTGATAAGATATTTCAACGATAGCAAAAACAAATTGGTAGAGATTCCGTTTTCGCGGCAAGCGCGAACAATTTCCCGATTCAATATATAATTACTTTTCCACGAGCGCGTACTTATTCCGCCGGTACGCATTTTTATTATATCCAAAGGGATATAACGATACGACAATTTGTGTGTGTGCAGAAAACGTATCAACAATTCGAAATCGGCGGCTATTCGGTAATTTGTTTTGTAGTAGCCGATTTCTTCAAAATATTTCTTGCGGACAAAAAATGCAGGATGCGCAGGCATAAAACCATAGCGAAACCGTTTAGGCGTGAATTTTTCCGACGAAAAGTAACGGACGGTTCTATCTAAATTGCAGGGATTAACAAACCTGACGTCTGCAAAACAAGAATCAATAGCCGGATCTTGAAAAATCTCCGCAATTCGTTCAATGCAATTGGAATAATTGTAAAAATCGTCGGAATTAAGAATACAGACAATTTCACCTGAAGCCATCCGGATACCTTTATTCATAGCGTCATATATGCCGGCATCCGGCTCGCATATCCATTTCAAACGGCCGCCAAAAGCAGGTTCGTAAGAGCGGATAATGTCGATTGTTCCATCTGTGGAATTGTTGTCCACTACGATGTATTCTATATCGGGATAGGTTTGAAACAGAACGGATTCGATGGCGGTACGAAGATGGACGGCGCTATTGTGACAGACAGTAATAATTGAAATTTTCATAATAGCGAGTGATATTTATAAAGATGCGAAGACTTCTCGTTTCAGCCACAATTCAAACACAGGGTCTTGCAATACAATTTGTTTGTGTGGTAAAATATCTATAATATCTTTTTCCAGTAATGAATTTTTCAGATTTTTGATATTGGCAGACGTTCCCAAATCGTATTTTTTCAGCGCTTCTTTGGAGGAAAAATTGGTT
>JAIRKG010000088.1 GCA_031260235.1 Dysgonamonadaceae bacterium
TTTTTCTCCGGATTGCTTCGCCGCTTCGCCTCCGGGTGACGGCTGCGGCTTTGTGACCTCACCCCGTCATTGCGAGGCGAAGCCGAAGCAATCCAGCCCGTACTCGTCATTGCGAGCGAAGCCGAAGCAATCCAGGAAAAGAAAAAAACATGGATTGCCACGCCGCTACGCGGCTCGCAATGACGGGAGCGGCGCAATGACGGGGTGTGGTTTTTCTCTGGATTGCTTCACTGCTTTGCAGTTGCATTTGCATTCCGGGAATATACTCCGAAAGTTCGTCAAACTGCCGAACGTCTAATTTAATCAAATCCGTCACCGCCGTCTGCGTTTGAGCAATCACCGACAAACTTGTCGCCACTCCTGTAATTACCAAAAACACTACTTTTTTCATCTTTTTTATCCTTATTATTATTACCTTATAAACTTAAATACAAACTATAAAAACAAAGGCAATGGATTTAAAATCCATTGCCTTATATTAGTTTAAAAACCGACCGCCAGAAGTCTATATGTTTGTCCGTATCGAGGCATGATGTTCGCCCGAAGCGGCGATTTAAAAGCATCTTATACCGTCTCAGGTAATTTGCTTCTTTTAATATATACTTTAGCATAACTTTTATTTTTTGATTTCGACAGCAAAGATAAAGTAAAGTTGTAACAAAAATGTGAAAAAAATATGAAAAAAATGTGACGTTTTGAGGGGGGGGGCTGGATTGCTTCGGGCTTCGCCCTCGCAATGACGTGTTTCTTTCCGGATTGCTTCACTGCTTCGCAGTTCGCAATGACGCAGTGAGGTAAATAAACCATAGTCGTCACCCGGAGCGAAGCGAAGCAATCCGGAAATTACGATGACGCAGAGAGGTTTTTCTTTGGATTGCCACGCCGCTGCACGGCTCTGGGTGACGGGGTGGCGCGGCTCGCAATGACGTGTGCGTCTTACAGTCGCTCAACCTGTTTCACTCCTTTGATTGCTTTTATTTTCCTGATCAACCCAGTCAATACGGTATTATCGCTGAGCATCACGGTTATAGCGCCCTGAAACAGTCCGTCGGAGGGATCGACGCTGATTGAACGCAGGAGCGTTCCTTTTTCTTTGGATATTACGGAGGTGATGTTTGTAACGATTCCGACGTCGTCATTGCCGATAATGCGAAGCGTTGCGGGATAGTTGACGCCGGGTTTTCCCGACCAGCGGACGTTGACTATCCGGTAACCGTAACGGTTGAACATTTGCGGGGCGTTCGGACAGTTCCGGCGATGAATCTTAATGCCTTTCGAGGAAATAAAACCGAATATTTCATCGCCATAGATGGGGTTGCAGCATTTTGCGGGGCTGTAGTCGACGCCTGTCAGATTTTCGTCGATGACCAGCACGTCTTCACTTCGCGCTATTTCTTCGGCGGGAGTCTGCGCTACGTAATTTTCAACGCTCCGTTCCGTATGTTGCTGTTCCTTATTTTCCAGTTCAAGGTATTGATCTATAATGGAATTAATGTCTAATTTTTCGTCGGCAATCTCGGCATAAAAGTCTGTAACGGTCTTAAAGCCTTTCTTTTTAATGAGACGCATCAAAAGTGGTTCGTCCTCTTCGATCTTGCGATTCTTGAAGCGGCGGCGCAGCAATTCTTTGGCAAATTCGACCTGCTTGGTTGCCTGTTCTTTCAGCGATTGCTTGATTTTGACGCGCGCCTTGGTCGTGCGGACGAAGCTCAGCCAGTCTTGTTTGGGTGTCTGGTTTGGCGAAGTCAGAATTTCCACCTGGTCGCCGCTTTGCAGTTGACGCCTGATTGTTACATTTTTTCCGTTTACCTTGCCGGATACGCACCTGAAACCTAATTTGGTGTGAATGGCAAAGGCAAAGTCAAGCACCGTCGCGTGTTGCGGCAGTTTGAACAGGTCGCCATTGGGCGTAAATACAAATATTTCACTGTCATACAAGTCCATCTTGAAGTCGCGAATCATATCGGTCGGAAGCGAATCTTTATGCTCAAGAACCGCGCGCACGTTATTCATCCATTCGTCGAGGTCGCTTTCGCTCTTGACGCCCTTGTATTTCCAGTGAGCCGCAAGCCCCCGTTCCGCAATTTCGTCCATGCGCTTGCTGCGTATCTGTACCTCCACCCACTTGCCGTGAGGACCCATCACCGTAGTATGCAACGACTCATAGCCATTGCTCTTGGGAATGGAAAGCCAGTCTTTTAGACGATTCGGGTTAGGCTGATACATATCGGTAATCATTGAATACACCTGCCAGCACTCCGCCTTTTCCCGTTCAACCGGCGTATCCAATATAACCCGAATAGCAAATAAATCATATATCGCCTCAAATTCTATTTTCTGCTTAAGCAGTTTATTACGAATAGAATAAATAGATTTGGTACGCCCTTTAATATCAAAATTCAAGTTCAGGCCTTTCAGTCCGGCTTCGACAGGCGCGATAAATTCGGCAATATAGGCGTCCCGCGACCGCTTGGTTTCATTAATTTTCCGGGCAATAAAATCATACATCTCCCTGTCCTGGAATTTGAGCGCCAAATCTTCCATTTCCGATTTAATCTTATACAGACCCAGTCGGTGGGAAATGGGAGCATATAAATAGGAAGCCTCCGCAGAGAGTTGCAGTAAATGTTCTTCGGACAGTGATTTAGCCGTTCTCATCAAATACAGCCTGTCGGCAATCATAATAAGGATAACCCTCACGTCTTCTGCAAAGGAGAGTAATAATTTATGGAAGTTTTCCGTCTCAATGGCAGCATTTTTAGCATACAGTTCCTTTATACGTATCAATCCGTAAATAATGACACCCACGTCTTTCCCGAATGTATTCCGGATATAATCCACAGTATAATAACCCTGTACGACAGACTGCGAAAGTGCGACCGCCACAATCGCCATATCCTTCAAACCTATTTCTTCCGCCACAATCAATGCAGTTTGAAGATTGTGATACAATGGATTAAGTTCATACACATTATTCGTATAGACGCCCGAACGCGCCGCAGCCAAAATATGCTCCCGGGCTTTCTTTATATCAGCCTTTGATACCGTTTCGCCAATGCTGCGCAGCAACTTCAGGTAAATGGCCGAAAATGAGCCTGATTCGTTTTTTAACATGGGTTTAATTTATAGATGAAATCCTTTGTTTCTCAAAAACAAAGATACGGTTTTTTGTACAAGTCTCCCGCACTTTGGAATCTTGCGAGAGTTATTATTTTTCCATAAAATAACTCGAAAAACAAAAAAAATCTGTTTTTATCTATAGTTTATTCAAAAAAACATTATTTTTGCGGCAGTTTTGTCAAAAGAACATGGCAAATCAAATAAGTAACATTAATTATTAAAAAAAAGTTTATGAAAAAGTTATCTATTGTTTCAGTATCGTTCATAGCGGTATCTATCGCTGTATCTCTTTTTTCCTGCAAGGCGCAGACTCCGAAAGCAAATTTGAAAACCGAAATTGATTCGCTTTCCTACGCTTTCGGCGTTGCCAATACGCAGGGTATTGACCAGTATTTGTTGTCGCAAGGCATCGATTCCACATTCATTGAAGATTTTATCGAAGGTTTTATCGAAGGCGCTTCAACCAGCAAGGAAGACAAGAAAACCGGAGCGCGGATGCTGGGATTGCAAATCGGCACAAACCTCAATTCAAACATGGAAAACATCAGCCGCAACCTGTTGGGCGACGATTCGACGGAAGTGTTAAGCAAACCCAATCTGCTGGCCGGTTTCATTGACGGCGTGCTTAACAAGACGTATTTAATCCCGCGCGAAGAAAGCCGGATTTATCTTAACACGGTTAGCGAACGCATCAAAAGCGAATCAATGGAGAAAAAGTATGAACAGGAAAAGGAAGAAAACTTGAAGTATCTCGAAGACAACAAAAGCAAAGAAGGCGTCGTCGTTCTGCCGAGCGGATTGCAGTACAAGGTACTGAAAGAAGGCCGTGGCGCTAAACCAGCCGCAACAGACACGGTGAAAGTAAACTACGTGGGTACAACCATCGACGGCAACCAATTTGACAGCAGCGTGGAAAAGGGCAAACCTGCCGAATTTGCGCTCGATCAAGTAATCAAAGGGTGGACGGAAGGCATACAGTTAATGACTGTCGGTTCAAAGTATGTTTTTTATATTCCCTATGATTTGGCTTATGGCGCAGAGGGTCGTCCGGGTTCAATTCCTCCTTTTGCAACGCTTATTTTTGACGTTGATTTACTTGATATTAATCCTTCCAAGTAATTTAGATTCATGGAAATTGATAAATTAGACCTGAATATAATGGAGATCATTTCGCAGAATGCGCGTACTCCGTTCAAGGATGTAGCCAGCATCTGTAATGTATCGCGGGCTGCCGTCCACCAGCGGGTGAAGAAAATGATCGACATGAAAATAATTGTCGGTTCCGGTTATCATATTAATCCGTCCGCGTTAGGTTATAATGCTTGCACCTATATTGGTGTGAAGTTGGAAAAAGGCTCTATGTATAAAGATGTGGTTCCCGAATTTGAAAAGATTAAAGAGATCATTGAATGTCATTTCACAACGGGTCCTTATACGATGCTGATAAAACTTTACGCCCGCAACAACGAACATTTTATGGAGTTGTTGAACGACCACATACAGAAAATCCCCGGCGTAATATCTACCGAGACGCTTATTTCGTTGCATCAGAGTATCAACAGGGAAATTCCTATCGGAACCGAACATTGAAATTTCTACGATTTTTTTTAAGCCATTTGGTTATTTCCTGTTAAAAGCGATAATAACCGGATGGCTTTTCCTGTTTCACAAGTTAAATATATTTAATCTATCAGGTTTAGCGTCATTATATATATTTTTGTAGAGACGTTATATCAAAGAAGAGAGAACTATGTTCAAAAGATTTCCGCTATTGGTCGCAATGTTCCTGCTGTTTTCTTTTTGCAGGCAGGAAAAACCGGATATCCGTGCTGTATGTGAAAATTCGGGCGGAAACCATCGCATCAAATGGGAAACATTTCCGCCGCTCAAAGGAACCGTAAGCATCTACGAATCCGACAATCCCGAAATATTCAATATGCAAACGCCTATTGCAACGGTCGATATCGACGACGGTCGCAAAGACCTGTTTGCCGTCCGCGTCTTAAACAGGAGTTATTTTAAGCTGGTTTTCAATAATAAATATTCCGTAATTACCGCCGAACGCGCTGTCCCAATGCAGCAACTTGCCAATTTTCGCGATTTCGGCGGATATTATAATGAACATAATTTACAAACCCGGTGGGGAAGACTGTATCGTTCCCCTTCTTTAAATAACGCAACCGCAATTGATATGAAATTTATGGATGCGCTGAAAATCAAAACTATCATTGATTTAAGCGCAGGCAGGGAAAGATTCGGGAAGTCCCGGCTATACCGGGCAAATCAAATATTCAACCTCCCTTTGCGGGAAAATCCCGCAGACGTATTTTTTTTCTCCGAGAAAATCCTGTCAAAGCAGATGCGGAAAAATGACGTGATTATTTCGCAGCAGGACAATCTTGCTTTCGTCGTGGAACATAATGCGGATTATTTCGAGCAACTGTTTGATATTCTTGCCGAGAAAACAAACTATCCAGTCGTCGTCAGTTGTGATTTGGGCAAGGACCGGACAGGCGTTGTCGCGGCGCTCATCCTATCGGCATTAGACGTTGACAAAGAACAAGTGGTCGAAGATTTTCTGCTGTCGAACCAGCTAATCGATTACGATTTTTTTCTCCCTGATGCCGGAATTTATTTCTCCGACATTGATGTGCAGGAAACCATGACTGCCATGTTGAGCGCTCACCAGGAAGTGATTATTTATGTATTAAACCACATCAACAAACAATATGGCTCCATGTCCCGCTTTTTAGAAAACGAACTGAAACTGAATCCGCACAAAAAAGCGAAACTAAAAGAAATCCTGCTTTATCCGAGGCTTTATTAAACTTTTAACAATGAAACTCCTCCACACTTCCGATTGGCATTTGGGCAGGATGCTCTATTCAAAAAAAGAGCGGCAGGCGGAACATACCGCTTTCCTGGCCTGGCTGTTGCAAACAATCAAAGAACATTCCATTGATTTATTGCTTGTTGCCGGCGATGTTTTCGATACGGCTTCCCCGGGCAGCGCTTCCCAAAAAATGTATTACGATTTCCTGCTTAATGTGCGGAATTATGGTTGCAAAAATACGGTTATCGTCGGCGGCAACCACGATTCGCCGAGTTTCCTGAACGCTCCGAAAGAAGTTTTGGCGGCTATCGGCGCAACGGTTGCCGGCAATGCGGGCGAAAATTTGGAAGACGAGGTAATTTCAATCAAAAATGGGGCGTGCGAAACTGTTGCAATCGTCTGCGCCGTGCCGTTTTTGCGCGAACGCGATATGAGCCGCTATACCGAAAATGAAACATACGCCGGTCGCTCGCAACGAATTGCCGAAAGCATAAAAAATCATTATGCCGCCGTTGCCGGGATTGCCGAAAACAGGAAACGGGAAGAAGGCAAAAATATTCCTATCATTGCCACAGGGCATCTGTCGGTTGCGGGCGGAAAAACGACCGGTGACGACGGCGTTCGCGAAACCTATATCGGCAATATTGAGTGTATCGGCAGCGAAATTTTTCCCGAAACATTTGATTATGTGGCTCTGGGGCATTATCATATCCCTTCCGTAATCGGCAAAAACATTCGTTATTGCGGTTCTCCGATTCCAATGGGTTTCGGGGAGGCAGACCAACGGAAAAGCGTTTGCCTGGTCGATTTCGGAAAGGGTAATATGGAGATTACGACTATTGATATTCCGGTTTTTCAACGCATGGAGTCTATTCGCGGCGACAAAACTTTTATAGGAAACCGTTTGTCGGAACTGAAAAAACAGGATATTTCCGTTTGGGTAGAAGCGATATACGAGGGGAGCGACGTTTTCCCCGATTTAACTGCCTGGGCAGCCGAACAAACTGCAAATACGAATATCGAAATTCTGAAACTTCAAAATCGCCGGTATCTTACCGAAGTCCTCTCGTTAGACGACAGTTTGCAATCGCTCGGCGAACTCAATCAATCGGATGTTTTTGACAGGCTGCTGGAAAAAAATGATGTTCCCGAAGGGCAGAAAGCGGTATATCGAGGGTTGTATGGCGAGGTTATTGCGGAGTTGGCTATTTCACCTCCCAAACATCTCCTGACGTCAGGAATTCTCGCAAAGTACGAGCCGGTTTCTTAGCCTTCACCGATTCGATTTGCGCTTCAATTTCAGCATCATAAGTAGGCGCGTCAACATCGCGGATAACGCCGAGGGCAAGCGGCAAATCAATACCGTCCATAAGTGCAAGTTTCAGGTGAAGCGTCGGGTCGGCGGTTTTCGCATCATGCACAAGCACATCGTCGAGCGTATAACCACTTTCGCCGATAACAATTGCTTTCAGGTTAAACCCGTCGCGAACAATTCCTTTGTCGTTGTTTTTCCCGAAAATCATTTTTTCCCCGTGTTGCAAGATAATCGTCCTGTCGAAGCTGGTTTCGCGTGCGGTAATCCGGTTGTGGACGCCATCGTTGAAAATGACGCAGTTCAGGATTATTTCGACAACCGATGTTCCTTTGTGTTTCGCCGCGAGCACCAAAACGCCGGGCGCGTTCTTAACATCCATATCAATAATGCGGGCAAAAAACCGGCCACGGGCGCCGATCGCTAATTCTGCCGGACGAAAAGGGTCTTCCACCGTTCCGTATGGAGATGATTTGGAGATAAATCCGCGGTCGGAAGTCGGGGAATACTGTCCTTTTGTTAAACCGTAAATTTTGTTGTTCATCAACAAAATATTAATGTCCACATTTCGCCTGACGGCATGAATAAAATGATTGCCGCCGATGGCTAAGCTGTCGCCGTCGCCGGTAGCCAACCAGACGGATAGTTTCGGATTGGCCACTTTAACGCCTGTTGCGATTGCAGCGCCACGTCCGTGAATTGTATGAAAACCATAGGTATTCATATAATAAGGCAAGCGGGAAGAACATCCAATGCCGGAGATGACTGCCGTGTTGTGTGGTGCGATTCCTAATTCGGACATCGCTTTGTGTAAACTGTTCAATACGCCGTAATCGCCGCAACCGGGACACCAGCGGACTAACTGCGTACTTTTGAAATCTTTGGGTTGATAGGTCTGTTCCATATTCTTGTATAATTATATGTTTAATTCACAACGGCATAGTGTTGTAATGCGACTGCAAAAATACACTTTATTTTTGAATTAACTATAATTATCAGCTACGGCACAATTGCACTTTCGATTTCGTTCCATTGACGCTCCATGCTACCAGTTCCAAATCTTTATGAAGAATGTAATCTTTCATAACTCCTTTATTTAAAAATTAATACTGTTTGATTTGTTTCTGAGAAACTTGTAGCGGTTTCAAAACTTGTCTGGTTTTTTGTTACCACGTCATTGCGAGGGCGAAGCAGTAGTGAAGCAATCCAGAAAAGTAGTTCGCAATGACGCGGTGGGGTGGAATGTTCGACCACTATAAACAAAGAAAAGCCGCTTCAATCAGCGGCTTTATGGGTGATCCACCTGGGGCTCGAACCCAGGACCCCATCCTTAAAAGGGATGTGCTCTACCTGCTGAGCTAGTGAATCTGCCTGATGCTTTTTTAAAAGTGCGTGCAAATGTAGATAATTTTTTTGAACTTGCAAACATATCATTAAAAAACTTGTCTTTTTTCTGGAAAGACCGTATTTTTGCAAGATTTTTAATTCAATTTATCATTGCATGGCAATTACCTCAAAGAAATTTCTGCTGATAAACGTAATGTTTATCGTCTATTCCATTGTTATCTATGCTCAAAAGCCAGATGCTTTAGAAGTGTTTTTACAGAAAAAAAACCTTGCTCATGCGGCTGTAAGTTTTAAGGCTGTCGATTTGGCAAGCGGTGAAGCAGTCGCTTCTTTCAACGAAAAGATGGCTTTGATTCCGGCTTCAAACATGAAAATTATAACGACTGCTACTGCTTTGGATACTTTGAGCGGCAGTTTCCGTTACCAGACTGCGTTGACTTATGACGGCGAAATTAAAAATGACATGCTGGTGGGCAATTTGTATCTCAAAGGTTCGGGAGATCCGACTTTGGGTTCGGAATTTATGATCGACGACAGGGAGGGTTTTTTGCGGGATTGTTTGATTGCTTTACGGAAAGCCGGTATAAAAAGCATTGAAGGCGACGTTGTTGTTTTGGATCAACTCTTCGGTTATGAAGGCGTTTGTCCGACCTGGTTGCTGGAAGACATTGGGACATCCTATGCGCCCGGCGTTTATGGCATCAGCGTTTTTGATAATACTTACCAAATTTATTTGCAGTCTTACAGTGCAGGGAGTCGCGTTGAAATCCATTCGGTTTCTCCCCAAATACAAGGGTTACACTTTATCAACGAACTTAAGGCTTCAAAAATCGACAGCGACAAGTCACACATTTCCGGACTTCCTTTTTCTTTTGAAAAGCGTTTGCACGGAACGATTCCCGCCAACCGTTCTAATTTTATAATCAAAGGTTCTATTCCCGATCCGGGATTGTTTTTGGCGGAGTATTTATACAAATTCCTGAAAAAAAACGATATCACGATCAAAGGGAATGCGACAACATACCGTTTTACCCAAAAATTACCCAAAAACGATTATCCGCTTACGACAATTGAATCGCCTCGTTTGGCTGCGATTGTCCGCGAAACAAATGTGAAAAGTAACAATCATTATGCGGAACATTTATGTAAAACATTACTTACTTTCGATCATTTTAATTTTTCGGATTATTGGGAACGGCGCGGCTTGGACGGCGCGGCTTTACTGATGGCTGACGGCTCCGGACTTTCGCCGACCAATGCCGTATCGGCAGGGTTTTTAACCGATGTCCTGATTTATATGTACGAAAAGGACGGAGCGACGGGCGCTTTCTATCAATCATTGCCGGTTGCGGGAAAGGAAGGCACGGTCATTGCTTTTCTGAAAAAAACACCTTTGGAAGGGAAAGTTCGCCTGAAATCCGGAACGATCGCCCATGTTCAATCCTATTCGGGATATGTGGAAAAGGGAGATAAACGGTATGCTTTTTCATTGATAGTAAATAATTTCAGCGGAAAACGCACCGACTTGCGAAGAGCGATAACAACATTATTGGTTGACCTTTTTTGAGATTTTAAGCCCAATATCCGAAATACCTGTCAAAGGATTTGTATGCATTCCATGACGAACGGAACAGGTATAAATGCCTCTCCGGGGAAAACGGACGCCGGTTTTGTATGGAGCCGTAAAGTTGTACTGATTAATACCTTTTCCATACCATTTCCCGTAAACATCGGCCAAATCAAAGCCTATCGTATCGGTACGCACACTCTCTCCGGGCACTTGAAAATCAACAAATAACCAAATATTACGAAAGGGATAGTTATTATTGTTCCGTATTTCCAGCGACACGTCAAACAAGTCTGTTGTATTGTTGATATCCACGTGGTAAACGGCGACGTCTTTCCTTTCCCATTCGCTTTTTTTGAAAGAACGGTATTCAAGAAATATTTCGTTATGCGAACAAGAAGTCACCAAAAGGAATAATAAGACTGAAATATATTTGGTATATTTTTTACTGCAAAGGGTGCAAGGAAAGAATGTTAATTGCGTTTTGAGTATAAAACGTTTCACTGCTTTGTTTTCTGATCCTTATGGTTATTACGCTTGTCGTTGTTTGGGCGGCGGTATTTGTTTTTTCTTTTCATTGCCGAATCGAACCTGCTTACACTTTCTTCTAAAATGTCTTGTTGTTCTTTTTGTTGAGCGTGTTGTTCCATTTCTTCATCCCGCAATAAAAACTTTGGCTTGTGTCCTTTTTTGTTCATTCCGATTACTTCAAAAGCCCTTTCGGCGGTGATTGTCATGGTGTTAGTGGCGAAATTTCTGTCGGTCGAATACGTTATCTCGTTTTTGAAAACTTCCGTTTTAAAATGGTAATACACATTGTCTTGGGTTTCGAGTTGGATTTCGTGCGTCGGAAAATTGCGCCAGGCTTCCGCATAGGCATCTGTTTCGTAATTGAGGCAGCATTTCAATTTGGCGCATTGTCCGGCTAATTTTTGGGGATTCAACGAAACGTCCTGCAAACGTGCCGCACCCGTTGATACGGAAATAAATTTCGTTACCCAGCCCGAACAGCACAATTCCCGTCCGCAGGTACCTATTCCACCAACGCGGCCTGCTTCTTGCCGCGCACCGATTTGCTTCATTTCAATGCGGACACGAAAAATTTCGGCAAGGTCTTTTATCAATTGCCGGAAATCAATTCGATCGTCGGCAATATAGTAGAAAATGGCTTTGCCGCCGTCGCCCTGATATTCTACGTCACTGATTTTCATTTGCAAGCCCAGCCTTTCGGCAATTTTCCGCGAATAAATCATCGTTTCATGTTCTTTTGCCTTGAATTCTTTATATTTCTTCAGGTCGGTCGACAGCGCTTTCCGGCAAACATGACGGACTTCTACTTTGGAACGCATCCGTGCTTTCGCCATCTGAAGCAAAACGAGTTTCCCTGTCATCGTAACCGTTCCGACGTCGAATCCAGAAGCTGCTTCAACGACAACAACATCGCCTTTTATCAAAAGGATACGGTCGCTGTTCAAATAATACTCTTTTCTCGTATTTTTGAATTGAACTTCTATATAATCGGAAGCCTGCTCCGCTTCGGCAATGTCCGACAAATAATCGTAACAGGTCAGTTTATTGGCGTGTCGCAGGCAGCAGCCTTTTGAATTGAGGCAACATTCGCCGTTGTATAATTGGTATTCCATATTTTAATGTGATAATTAAATATGGCTGCAAAGTTACGAAAAAAACAGCCAAAAACTTAAGAAAAGAAACCAATAATAATAACATTCCAAGAGAATATGATTACATTTGCGTGTCAAAAAAATTATAATTATGAAGAAGAGCATTTTATTTATCCTTTTAACAGTTCTGGGAACTGTCGGATTACAGGCACAAAAGTTTGCATTGATTGATATGGAATATATATTGAAAAATATTCCGGCTTATGAAATGGCGAACGAACAATTGAATTCTATCTCGAAAAAGTGGCAAACGGAGGTGGAAGCCGTGCAGCAAGACGCGCAAAACCTTTACAAAAAGTATCAGGCTGATTTGGTTTTTCTGTCTGCCGACATGAAAACGAAACGGGAAGCGGAAATTGTTGCCAAAGAGCAGGAAGCACAAGAGCTGAAACGCAAATATTTCAGTTCCGACGGGGAATTGTATAAAAAACGCGAAAGTTTGATTCGCCCCATTCAGGACGAAATATACAACGCCTCCAAAGAAATTTCGGAAGCCAAAGGTTATATGGTAATTCTGGATAGAGCATCGGCGATGAGCATCATTTATGCCTCTCCGAGAATAGATATCAGCAATGAAATATTGGAAAAGTTAGGATATTCAAGATAATTGACTATCTTTGCGCATGAAATTAAAAATAATCATTTATTAAACTTGTAGAATATGTTAAAGAAAACTGTATTAGTCGCTTTTCTGTTGATTCCTGCAATCGGATTTGCACAAGAAAAAATTGCTTATTTCAAACCGAGTGACGTAATTCCTGCTATGCCGGAATATACGCAAATGATGGATTCGTTGAAGAAATCGGAAACCGAACTTCAATCCGAATTGGAAACAATGGCAGACGAATATACCAAAAAAGTAACTGCTTTTTCCGAACAGCAGGCTACGCTTGCCGAAAGCATCAAAACGGTACGTTTGAAGGAAATAGAAAGAATCCGGGAAACGGTGGAAACTTCGCAACGGCAATTCATGCAAATTCAGGAAGATTTACAGAAGTCTTTATATGCACCGATTGACGCGAAAGTAAGGAAAGCTTTGGAGGAAATCGGCGCCGAAAATAATTTCGCATATATCGTGAATGCAGAACAGATGCTTTATATTTCTCCGCAAAGCACGGATGCAACGCCGCTGGTGAAAGCCAAGTTGCAAATCAAGTAAGCATGGTTTACGGTGAACGGAAAAAGGCGGGTCGAAAGACTCGCCTTTTTTTGTTGTGATTATGATAACGTTATGATCAGTTTAACTTATTGACATGCAAAGCCAATTTGGATTTAAGGTTGCCCGCTTTGTTTTTGTGGATAACATTTTTCTTAGCCAGTTTGTCCAACATGGAACTTACTTTTTTATAAAGATCCGAGGCTTCCATTTTTTCGGTTGTTGCACGCAGTTTCCTCACAGTGTTTCGTGCCGTTTTTGCATAATACCTATTCCGCAGTTTTCTTGCTATTATCTGCCGGATTCTTTTGATCGCTGATTTGTGATTTGCCATCTTTTATAAATTACTTATTATTAGTTCTTTTATTGCTTTTGTAGTCCATAGGGGAGTCGAACCCCTCTTTCAAGAATGAAAATCTTGCGTCCTAACCGATAGACGAATAGACCTCTTTGAGAGACAAAGGTAAAACTTATTTTGTAATTGACAAAACTTTTTATGTAAAAATTATAAACAGGCATATTTTTCATGTAAATTTGAAGGCGCAAAACCTTATCTAAAAACGGCATATTTGTTGATGTGGAATGTAATTATAGAATAGAGATGATAACCGTTTCCCGCTTTTATGCTCGTATATCGTTTTTATTGTATCTTTGCAAAAATAAAACAGTATAACTTATGTAGATCCATCCCTTATTTCGGCAATCTAACCACAGGTACAAACCAGCCCCGCATATCTGGCAGCCCGGCCAAACGACGAAGAAATAAAATATGATAACAATGAAAAATAACAGCGATATGGAAAAAGAAAAAAAATTAGGAAGCGAAGCGTTGCTGGAAGCCCTGTTGCACGAAAGCGTAGACACGATTTTCGGCTATCCGGGTGGACAGGCAATTCCGATTTACGACGCCCTGTATGATTACAAAGGGCGGTTGAATCATATTTTAGTCCGCCACGAGCAGGGCGCCGTTCATGCTGCCGAAGGCTACGCTCGCGTTTCGGGAAAGGTCGGCGTGTGCGTGGTAACTTCCGGTCCCGGCGTTGCGAATACAATCACCGGCATTGCCGACGCGATGATGGACAGCACGCCCGTTGTCGTCATTGCAGGGCAGGTTCCCGCCGCCTTGCTCGGTACAGATGCGTTTCAGGAAGTGGACGTTATCGGCGTCACGCAGCCGATTACCAAATGGGCTTACCAGGTGCGTGACGCCGGCGAAATTGCGCGGGCTGTCGCGCGGGCTTTTTATATCGCTTCAACGGGTCGTCCGGGTCCTGTGGTATTGGATATTACGAGAAATGCGCAGGTTGGAATAACAGATTATCAAGCCGTTACGATCAATCATATCCGTTCGTATATTCCCGTGCCGGATATGGAGCCGAAAAAAATCGCAGAAGCAGCCGGTTTAATTAATAATGCAGAGAAACCTTTGGCGTTGGTCGGGCAAGGGGTGATTTTGGGCAAGGCTGAAAAAGAACTCTTAGAGTTTCTCCATAAAGCGGATATTCCGGCGGCTTCGACCATGCTTGGGCTGTCGGCTTTGCCATCCAACGAGCCGCTGAATATGGGCATGACGGGAATGCACGGAAACATAGCACCCAACCTGAAAATCAACGAGTGCGACGTTCTGATTGCCATCGGGATGCGCTTTGACGACCGCGTAACGGGCGATTTAAATACCTATGCCAGGCAGGCGAAAATCATCCATTTGGACATCGATCCTGCCGAAATCAATAAGAATGTCCATGCGGATATTCCCGTTTTGGGTGATGTGAAGGAAACCCTGCCTGCGATTACTTCCCTACTGAAGAAAAACGCGCACCCCGATTGGATTAATGAATTTAAAACGCACTATCAAAAGGAAACAGATGCTGTGATTACGAATGAAGTCCATCCCGCAAGCGGATCCTTGCGCATGGGTGAAGTCATCGATAAAGTTTCGGAAGCGACCGGAAACGATGCGATTTTAGTAACCGACGTCGGGCAAAACCAATTGATGGCTGCCCGCTATTTCAAATACCGCCGCACGCGGAGCATGGTTACTTCCGGCGGCTTGGGAACGATGGGTTACGGACTTCCAGCCGCCATCGGCGCTAAATTCGGCGTGCCCGACCGGACAGTTTGCCTTTTCACGGGCGACGGCGGTTTGCAGATGACCGTTCAGGAGTTGGGGACGATTATGCAGTCGAATGTGGATATAAAAATTATCCTGTTGAACAATGAATATTTAGGGATGGTTCGCCAGTGGCAGGAGTTGTTTTGGCAGGAACGTTATTCGGAAACGGTGATGCAAAATCCCGATTTTGTCAAGATAGCCGCCGCTTACCGTATTCCGGGCAGGACGGTGGAAACGCGCGAAGAATTAGACCGCGCCATTCGGGAAATGCTGGAAACGAAAGGCGCTTATCTGTTGGAAGT
>JAIRKG010000100.1 GCA_031260235.1 Dysgonamonadaceae bacterium
GGGCTGGATTGCTTCGGGCTTCACCCTCGCAATGACGACTGCGGTTTTGTTGCCTCACTGCTTCGCCTTCGGGTGACGTGTACGGCTTTGCAACCCCGCCTCGTCATTGCGAGCCGCGAAGCGGCGTGGCAATCCGGAGAAAAACCCCACTCCGTCATCGCAATTCCTGGATTGCTTCGGGCTTGTGCCCTCGCAATGACGTGTGCGTCTTTGCGACCCCGCTTCGTCATTGCGAGCCGCGATAGCGGCGTGGCAATCCAGAGAAAAAGAACGTCATTGCAACCCCACCCCGTCATTGCGAGCCGCGAAGCGGCGCGGCAATCCAGAGAAAAAGAACGTCATTGCGTCCCCGCCCCGTCATTGCGAGCCGCGATAGCGGCGTGGCAATCCGGAGAAAAACCCGCTGCATCATTATAAAATACAATCCGCCTGTGAATTGAAAACCGGCGTTTGCCAATAATCATATTCTTTCAGGCGGATGCTGTGTCGGTAATGAATGTCCGGATTATAAGGCTCAGGTCAAAAATTAATCCACTTTACGTAAGCAAAATCCATCCTGTGCGGCAAATTGCTGTCGTCCGGATAGATGCGCACGCCAAACTTGAAAGAACCAACGTCCGAAGCTTTCAATTCAAGGGTGTAATAAGCTTTACTGCCTTCCGTTTTGTCGAGATTCAGTTTATAGATTTTAACCGCCTCACCGGGAGACACCGGTTCGGGAACTCTAACAACTTCTACGCCCAAATCGCCTTTGATAGCATGTTTGTCCAGCACAATCGAAGCCGTTACCGTATCGCCGATTTCAACTCCTTTCAAAATGCCTTCGTTGAACATGCCGGATATAACTTCAATGGAATCCCAGTTTTCGGCCATGTTTTCTTTCCATGCGGCGATTTCCTTTGCCTTGGCAAAACCGTTTGCCGACAGGATAGTCGAACGATCGGCTAATTTACTGTAAAAGCGGCTGATATAATCTTCAAACATTCGCCGGGTTGTGTAATGGGGAACGATTTGCGCTATCGAATTTTTAATGTATTGAATCCATTCCGGCGAAAATCCCTTGCTGTTTTTGGCATAATATAAAGGAATGATTTCATTTTCGAGTATCGAATAAATGGTTGCTGCGTCCAATTCGTCCTGGAATTGCTGATTGTCGTACATCCGTTTGTCTGTCAATGCCCAGCCTGCGCCTTCGCGATAGCCTTCATACCACCAGCCGTCCAGAACGGAAAAGTTCAGCACGCCGTTCATTTCCGCCTTTTCGCCCGAAGTTCCCGACGCTTCCAAAGGACGGGTCGGCGTGTTCAGCCAAATATCCACACCGGAAACCAAGCGTTTTGCAAGACGCATATCGTAATTTTCCAGGAAAATAATCTTTCCGAGAAATTCCGGACGGCGCGATATTTCCACGATCTTTTTAATCAAACCCTGTCCGCCGCCGTCGGCCGGATGCGCTTTGCCCGTATAAATAATCTGCACGGGATAGTTGGGATTATTGACAATCTTCGCCAATCGTTCCAGATCGGTAAACAAAAGGTGAGCGCGTTTATAGGTAGCAAAACGACGTCCGAAACCAATCAGCAATG
The DNA here is from genome assembly GCA_031260235.1 of Dysgonamonadaceae bacterium. GTDB lineage: Bacteria > Bacteroidota > Bacteroidia > Bacteroidales > Azobacteroidaceae > Azobacteroides. The sequence goes on from JAIRKG010000100.1 coordinate 1,587, forward strand.
CGTCCGGATTGATTTTTTCGAGGATAGATACCACCTTGAACGGGTTGCCCTGGTTTTTCAGCCAGTTGTCTTTGAACGATTCGCGGATATATTTTACCAGTCTGTGTTTCACGGTTTTGCGTATATTCCATATTTCTTCGTCCTTGACTTGATAAATCTTTTCCCAAATGGTTGGATTGGACTGTTCCTGATATAGTTTGTCGCCCAAATATTTTTCATAAAACTTGCGCCACTCCGAAGTTGTCCATGTCGGCATGTGAACACCATTGGTTACATAGCCTACGTGCAGTTCGTCTGGGGAATAACTTTTCCAAATCGGGGCGAACATTCTCTTTGATACTTCCCCATGCAGGTAACTTACGCCATTGGCTTCCTGACAAGTGTTCAAAGCAAAAACACTCATCGAAAACTTTTCATGCGACCCGGGTTCGGCGCGTCCCATATCCATAAATTCTTGCGGAGAAATGCCCAATTTAGCTGGAAATTGATCCATGTATTTGTTGAACAGAGATTCTTCAAAATAGTCATGTCCTGCCGGAACGGGCGTATGGCATGTATATAAAGCCGAAGCTCTGACCACTTCCATTGCTTCGTTGAAACTCAAACCCTCATTTTGGATATAATTGACCAAACGCTGCACATTAATAAAAGCGGCATGACCTTCGTTGCAATGGTAAATTTGTTTCTTAATACCCAAACGATCCAAAAGTTGAATACCGCCTATCCCAAGCAGATATTCCTGTTTGAGTCGAGTTTCGTTGTCTCCGCCATATAGTTTGGCAGTTATAAATCTGTCCCATTCGCTGTTTGCGTCCACGTCGGTATCCATGAGGTAGAGTTTAATCCGTCCTACATTCACGCACCAAACGTTGCACCAAACACTGAAACTGTTGTATGGGATTTCGAGCAGCAAAGGCAGTCCGTTTTCGTCCAAAACCTGCCGGATGGGCAGATGTTCAAAATGTTGCGGTTCATAGTTTGCCACCTGTTGCCCGTCAACGGACAATGACTGTTGAAAATAACCGTAACGGTATAAAAATCCGACAGCAGTCAAATCAACATTCATATCGCTGGCTTCTTTAATGTAATCGCCGGCTAAAACGCCCAGGCCGCCGGAATAGATTTTCAGGATATTTGTCAATCCGTATTCCATGCTGAAATAGGCAACAGACGGAATATCGGTTCTTTTCGGCTCGTCGAGATA
>JAIRKG010000025.1 GCA_031260235.1 Dysgonamonadaceae bacterium
CGGGAGATCTGGCTGGCGACATTAAAAAAGAACGCATTTTTGCGGAAGCGACGCGATTCGAACGCGTGGTACCCTTACAGGTACGACAGTTTAGCAAACTGTTGGTTTCAGCCACTCACCCACACTTCCATGGTTTGTTTCCGAATGTTTCCGGAGGCCGCTACAAAGGTATGTGTTTTTTTAATTTCTACAAAACAATCTCATGTAATTTTTTTATCTTTGCGGCCTATTCGGGTAATCATGAGACGTAAAACAAGGCAATTTCCACTCTTTATAATCTTTATTACCGTCCTTTCGGGAGGTATTTTTGGTTATTATTATTTTCAAATAACTTCTTCCTCCGGTTTTGATATTGAAGAGCCGGTATCAATTTATATTGATGAAAAAAAGGATTTAGACAAATTATTGTCCGATTTAGACACGGTCGCGCATATCAGGAACCTCGCGCTTTTTCAACGACTGGCTGCATATATGCACTATAAAGATAATATACTTGCAGGGAGATATGTGATTAGCCCGTCCATGTCGTACCTGTCGGTACTCAAGATGTTACACAACGGACTACAAACGCCTGTGAAACTTACATTTAATAATGTCCGGTTAAAGCGGGATTTGATTGAAAAGGTCGGCGGGCAATTGATGTTTGGCGAAGACGCTTTGTCGAAACTGATCAATGACGTTGAAACGTGCAAGTCTTTCGGATTTGATACGACTACGATTGGATGCATGTTTATTCCAAATACTTATGATATGTATTGGAATATTCCAATAGGCAAGTTTTTGGAACGGATGAAGAAGGAATATGACCATTTTTGGACACAGGAACGGCTGGAAAAGGCGGCAAATATCCCCTTGTCACCCGTTCAGGTGGCTGTTCTTGCTTCTATCGTGGAAGAGGAAACGGCTGACAAGGAGGATTATGCGATGATAGCCGGCTTATATATCAATCGTTTGCGGAAAGGGATGTTGTTGCAGGCTGACCCGACTGTGAAGTTTGCCACAGGTAATTTCGCGTTGCGAAGAATTCTGTATGCGCATCTTACTATTGATTCGCCTTACAATACTTACAGGTATAGGGGGTTGCCTCCCGGTCCTATACGCCTTCCGTCTATCGCCTGCCTGGATGCGGTGCTGAATTATACCCACCACAATTATTTATATATGGCTGCGCGAGCTGATTTTTCGGGCAAGACTAATTTTGTGGCTACATACGGGGAGCATATCCGTAATGCGCGGGAGTATCAGATGAAGTTGAACAGGAGGCGAGTTAAAAACTAAGCGTCTGTTGATATGAAAATAACGCATGTATTTTGGAGTTTCAGGTACGGCGGCACAGAAACCATGCTGGTGGATATTGTCAACCGGCAGTGTGTGGAAAATTCGGTATCGCTAATCATTATCAAAGATATGATAGATCAAGAATTGTTGGATACCATTGATAACAAGGTTGATGTTTTCCCTTTAGGCAGAAAAGGTGATCCCAAACTCCATTTCTTTTCGATATTCTTTCAAATAAATTCGATTGTCGGTTCTATCAAGCCGGATGTGATTTTTTGCCACGAAAATACGCTTTTCCCTTTTTTTATCCGCTGGAAACAAAAAACCTGCTTGACGCTTCACACGCTTCACAATGTTGGCTTGCCGGTCTTATTCCTCAAACAATACAAAAAGGTGTTTGCCGTATCGAAAGCGGTGCGGGAAGATGTTTGGCGGCGGGCGAAAATTAATGCCCAAGTGATTTACAACGGGATTGAAATTGCTGAATACAAGTCGCGTAATCCCTGTTCATTGGGCGTTGGAGAAGCGCTTAAAATAGTTCAAATCAGTCGTTTATATCCTCAGCAAAAAGGACAGCATATTGCTATTGAGGCTGTTCATTTATTGAAACAGCAACATCCGGAAATCAATGTCCGCCTGTATTTTATCGGTTCGGGCGATGCATTATCCGAATTGCAAGTCATGGCAGAACGCCGTCATTTACAAAATGAAATTGTTTTTATGGGGCAACGGGGACGCAGTTGGATAAAAAATCATTTGCAGGATTATCATTTATTAATACAACCTTCGCTTGTTGAAGGTTTTGGACTTACTGTTATAGAAGGTTTTGCCTGCGGTTTGCCTGTAATCGTCAGCAATTTGGATGGTCCCCTGGAAATTGTCGAATACCTGAATGCAGGATTGTTGGTTGAACCGAACAATTCACAGGATTTGTCCGAAAAAATCGTTGAAGTTTATCAATCTTATAATAATCTGTCAAAAACCAACTATTTAATCCACGATAAAAGCCAACTGAAGATTTTTGATGTCCGGACAACTGCTCAAGCATATCTGGACAATTGTTTTTAGATTGTGAATGTTTTTCCCCTGATTGCACCCCGTCTTGCGAGCCGCGAAGCGACGCGGTAACCCAGCAAAGAAACACGACTTGTTGGGTTTTTTGTTGTGGGGCGTTTGAGTATAAACTGCCGATAAAAACTTAAGCAATAATTTAACGGGCGTTTGTCCTCCCGCACAACGGGTGTTTGTCCGCCCGCGTAAACGGCGTTTCAGTTAGCTCCGTATAATTACTTAATCTTCAATAGAATATGAAAGCAAGTGAAGTACAGGATTGCTTCGCCTCGCAATGACGTGTGTTTTCTCTGGATTGCCGCGCCGCTATCGCGCCTTGCAATGACGAGGAGCGGCGCAATGACGGGGGCGTTGCGGGGGTATCCCCCGCAGAGGGGGAAGCGGAAGCCCGCCGCAGGCGGCTGAAGCGGGGGGAGACTTCCCTCGCTGGCTTAACGACTAACGCCGCTCGTATTCGAAGAATGAGAAGGGATAGCGATTTGCTTCGTCGGCAGGAAAA
>JAIRKG010000052.1 GCA_031260235.1 Dysgonamonadaceae bacterium
AAACAGGAAGAAAACAATGGTACGCCTGTCGCAAAAGCAGGCGATAGATTATTGACTAAGCAAATTTTGGAAGAAAATATTCCTGCCGGGCTCTCTCCGAACGACAGTATTATTGAAACGGAACATTTTATCCGGACGTGGATTACCGATGTGTTGATGTATGATATTGCCGAAAAAAATACGGGCGATAAGGAGGATATCAACCGAATGGTTGAAAATTACAGGAAATCGCTGGTGATTTATCAATATCAGGAACAACTGATTAACGAAAAAGTAATAAAACAAATCCGGGAAGAGGATTTGTATAATTATTATACGGAAAATAAAGAAAAATTCAAGTTAGACAGGTATATCGTAAAAGGAGTTTTTTTGAAAGTTCCGGTCGGCGCTCCGGACATTAAGAAAATCAGGGAGAGTTATAAATCCGTATCTTCTGCAGCTTCAAGGGAAAAATTAGAGAAATACAGTGTCCGCAACGCGGTTATTTTCGATCATTTTTTGAATACATGGGTTTCGTTCGACGAATTGAAGAGTAACTGGCCGGAGGAAGGCAAGCAGTCGCTGGTGTTGAAACGCGGCGAAAATTATTTTGAACGGCAAGACACGTCTTTTTATTATTTTCTGAATGTCAGCGAATTTTTGCCGCCCGGCGAGTTCGCTCCGTTTGAATATGCCATGCCAATCGTTCGGGAAATGCTTGTCAACCGGCTGAAAATCGACTTTCTGAAAAAAACGGAAAAAGATATTTATCAACGGGCTTTGAACAGGGGAGAGATTAAATTTTACAATTAAGAATTAAATATGAAAAAGTTTTTATTTTTAGCGTTGATTACGCTTTTCAATTTGGTTACACTGCATGCGCAAAGCAATGTAATAGATCAGGTTATTTGGGTTATCGGGGACGACGCCATTCTCTTGTCGGATGTTGAAAACGCTCGTTTAGACATGGAAATGGAACGGCAACACATATCGGGCGACCCCTATTGCGTGATAGCCGAACAGATGGCTATTCAAAAACTGTTTTTGAATCAGGCAAAATTAGACAGTATAGACGTGCCGGATTCAAGGGTTTACCAGGAAGTGGAAGCGCGGGTCAATTATGCCGTCAGTCAAGTGGGTTCCAAAGAAAAATTGGAAGAGTATTTACACAGGACTATCAATGCCTATCGCGAAGAATTGCATAAAAATATCAAAGAAAAATACATTGTCGGGGAAGTACAATCCGGTCTCGTTAAAAACCTGAAAGTTACGCCGTCGGAAGTGAGGACTTTTTTCAATAAAATTCCTCAAGACAGTCTTCCTTATATTGAAACGACCGTCGAAGTTGAAATTCTCACCATTGAGCCGACGGTTTCCTTAGCGGAAATCGACAACATCAAAGAACAGTTGAGGGACTATACGGAGCAGGTTACCACCGGCAAAAAGCAATTTTCCGCTTTGGCACGGCTTTATTCTCAAGACAGGGCTTCGGCAGACAGGGGCGGCGAATTGGGATTTCTTGGAAAAGGCTCTTTAGATCCCGATTTTGCCGTCGTTGCATTTGAATTGAACGATCCGAAACACATATCCCGCGTCGTCAAAAGCGAATATGGCTATCACATTATTCAATTGATTGAAAAACGCGGCGACAGGGTCAATGTCCGCCATATCTTGCTCAAACCTGAAATTTCTGCGGAAGAACTGTCCGAAGCTGTCCAAAAATTAGATTCGATCCGGAACGACATTGTCGCCGGAAAATTTACTTTTGAAGAATCGGTTCCTTATTTGTCGTCCGACAAAGACACCCGCAACAATCATGGTTTGATGGTTAATAACGACGGCGAAACTTACTCCGACCGAACCGGAACTGCCCGTTTTGAAATGAGCGAACTTCCTCCCGAAATCGGGAAAGTGGTTTATACGATGAACATCGGCGATATTTCCAAACCGTTTACCATGATCAATTCCAAAGGACAGCAAATTGCCGCTATCGTTAAACTGAAAGCCCGGACGGAAGGACACAAAGCCAATCTGTCGGAAGATTTTCAAGCCTTGAGGTCTATGGTGGAAACCGAAAAAAAACAGCGGATTATTGATCAATGGATTGCGAAAAAACAAAAAGAAACCTATATCCGCATCAACGATAACTGGAAAAATTGCGATTTCGAAAAAGATGGATGGGTGCAAAAATAGTTCTGCAAAAACCGCAGTTTTCGTTCTCCTTTTCGCTGTAACGGTTTTCATCGGACCGGCGCAAACTCCTTCGGGGCAGACAGGTACAAGCAAGGCTGTTATCGAAAATGCCGACTCTTCCGGATTGCATGAACACAATATTCAAATTTTACGCGGAAACGTTGTTGTGCGGCACGACAACGCCCGGATGTATTGCGACAGCGCTTATTTCAACGACGCAAACCAAACGGTGGAGGCTTTCGGCAATGTCCGTTATGAACAGGGAGATACGCTGTTAATCTACGGCGATTATCTGCACTACGACGCCAATATCCAACTGGCAAAACTTCGCAACCATGTTCACATGATAGACAAGGATGTTACTTTGTTTACAGACAGTTTCGATTACGACCGTTACACCAATATCGCCTTTTATTTCAACAACGGCAGGCTTCTGGATTCAATCAACGAATTAAAATCCGTTTTCGCGCAATATTCGCCGGAAACAAAAATTGCCCGCTTCCAAAACGCTGTCCGGCTTGACAATCCGCAATTCGTGCTGACTTGCGATACGCTGGAATACAGCACCGAAACCCGAATTGCCTATATCGTAAGCCCTACCGTTATCGAATCGGACAGCGGCACAATCTATTCAGACAAAGGCTGGTATAACTCCCTTTCCGATAAATCGCTGCTGCAAAACCGCTCCTTGGTTGTGAGCAAAGACAAAACCAAAACGATAACCGCCGATTCGCTTTTTTACAGTAAAACGGAAGGTTTTATCGAAGCCTTCGGTAATATGGTTTTGAACGATACGGTGAAAAAAGTCATACTGCTGGGGGATTACGGCTATTATAACGAAATAACAAGATTCGCTTTTGCCACCGATTCGGCACAAATGATTGAATATTCCCAAACCGATTCCCTTTTTCTCCATGCCGATACGTTGTCGATGCAAACCACTATCGAAGAGGAATGGGAAATCAAAGCCTATTACGGTGTCCGTTTCTACCGCGTCGATATGCAGGGCGTTTGCGATTCGATGCAGTTCAATACCGTCGATTCCGCCCTGAACCTGTACAAAAATCCCATTCTCTGGAATACCGGCTATCAGATTAACGGCGATACGATTCAAATCATTTTCGCCGACGGCGTCATCAAGCAGATGAATGTGTTGCACTATTCGTTCGCCATGCAGCAACTGGAATCGCGTATCGACACAAGCTATTTCAATCAGTTGACAGGCAAAAACCTGACCGCCTGGTTTCAAGACGGTGAAATGTATAAAATGCACGTAGACGGCAATGCAGAATCCGTTTATTATCCGATAGACGAGCAGGAAAGCTCTTTCGTCGGCCTGTTCAAGTCGGTCAGCAGCTACATTGATTTTGACATTAAAGACCGGAAGCCCACGCGGATTGTCTGGTATCCCGAATCGAACTGCGATATGTTACCCATTCCCGATTTAACGCCCGAAGACAAATTCCTGAAAAAGTTTGTTAATTATGATTATCTTCGGCCTAAAAGCAGAGAGGACGTCTTTGTCGGTTTTATAACGCCATATCCAATCCCCTAAAATTATTAATATAATCATCCCAATGAAACTGTTTTTGTTAGATGCTTACGCATTGATATACCGCTCCTATTACGCTTTCATAAAAATGCCCCGTATCAATTCCAAAGGATTTAATACTTCCGCGATACTCGGATTTGTAAACACTTTGGAAGAAGTCTTGAAAAAGGAAAATCC
>JAIRKG010000138.1 GCA_031260235.1 Dysgonamonadaceae bacterium
TTGTTTTTGTAGGCATCGCTCGCATCCTCTACTTTTTGCATGAACTCCTGATAACCGATTGATTGACCGTCAACAATCACAATTTTTTCCTTGTGCTGCTGGAAAAAGGAAGAACCCGAGTTAAGGAAGTCGCCGATAATAAATGCGAATAAAGCAACCCCTATTGCTCCGACGAGCAGTCCTGCTTTGTTTCTGATTTTTTCTAATGTTGCCATATAGATATATGTTTGTTAGTTGATTAATAAATTGCAGGCGAAAGTACAAAATTTTGTTTTATTGAACGCTATATTGTTGTGAAAATTTAATTATTTGAGGAAAGACGGAATAAAACAAGGCGGATTTAATCTCACCTCGTCATTGCGAGGCGAAGCCGAAGCAATCAGGAGAAAAAACAACCTCTCTCTATTAAAAATCAATCCTGCGGGGGAAGTCTCCCCCCCCCGCTCCAGCCGCCTGCGGCGGGCTTCCGCTTCCCCCTCTGCGGAGGACACCCCCGCAACGCCCTGACAGACTCTTATTTAGAACGACGCTTTGCAGCCTTTGAAAATTACTTTTGGCCCGGGACAAAAACGTTTTTTTCTCTGAAAGTTGCCACTTATTTCTTCAAATATATTTGCGAATTGAAAAATGATGGTTATCTTTGCCATCAAATAAAAGCAGCAAATTTATGAACAGTCGAAAATTAATCAAGTCTATTGTGGTCTTATTCGTGTTGGCGGTCGCGAGTGAGTTGCATCTCCATGCAACGGTTTTTACAAACCGAACACAAATTCCCAGTCCGGCAAGGAGATTGAATCAGACCGGCGAATATGCGGTCGGCATAGCGCCAGGCTGCGTGCGGCGAAGCCTTGCGGTTTGCGGAACAGGATGGAGAGACGCTGGTGATTATCCCCGGCCATGGCAACAGCGGAATCAGCATTGGCTCAAACAAATGTTCCGGATATTCTTCCCTATCTAAGGAAAACGCTTCGTATGAAAAGAATATTTTTAGTCTATGATGTAGGTCCGCAAAGCAGATTGGAATGGATATTTGCTGCTTTCAAAAAAGAAGACGTCGACGTTCATTGGATTATGATGAGATACAATGAGAAAAACAGGATATACAGGTGGCGGAAAATCCTGCACTTTTATTGCTACCTCGAAGTTGCTTTTCAAACCATCAGAAAATCCAGGCAGGGAGATGTAATCCTCTGTTGGAACTTTATTATCGGCACTTTCCTGTCTGCACTATGCCGGTTGTTTGGAAAAGACAGGGTGATTCTCTCCTTAAATATGATCAGTCATCCCAAACAAGGTGTCGTGGCTTTCCTCAGGAGTAAAATATATAATTACGCTTTTGCTTACCCTTCTTTCCTGTTTACCGTAAACTCGGCTACCACATTACATCACTATCAAACAAAATATAAGTTTGACAGCAAACACGCTTTCGTATTACCAGACCCCTATTTGCCGATATATAAAGAGAAGCCATTCGATACATCCGACGGATATGTCTTTTGCGGAGGAGAAGCCCAGCGAGACTGGCATACATTCTGCGGTGCGGCTAAACGATTGCCACATCGCTCGTTTGTAGGCGTCGGCAGAAAAAAATACATGCCGAAAAACCTTACTATACCAAACAATGTGACCATGTATTACGATATTGCCGAACCCGACTTTGACCGTTTGTTGGAAAAATCCGCAACGGTAGCCCTACCGCTCCTCTCGGCAATGCCGGCGGGATTAATCGTCATGTACAAAGCTATATTCCTTTCAAAACCCCTCATTATAACCCGTATCTCATCCATTGAAAATTATCTTGAAGACGAACATAGCGCAATCCTCCTGTTCACCAGCGATACAGAAGGACTGGTCAAGGCAATCAACAAAATCATTGACGACAAAGCTTATGCCGAAAAATTAACCCTGCATGCCAAAGAAGCTATCAAAAAACACTCTCCTGAAGCATATTCCCAGGCGATATACTCCATTCTGCAAAATAAAGATCAGTTCGGACGAGGAGCGAATGAAAGGTTCAAAGATGACGAAAATTGTCGCGAATATTTTGGATAAATACACTTGTTTCGGGTTTACGACTACAGGGCATACCGGCGAAGAGGTATTTCTTACCGTTTACGCCCCTGTCCGCCTGCCCCTCCCGTCATTGCGAGCCACGTAGCGGCGCGGCAATCCACACAACGTCCCCGCAAGCCAAGAAAAAAGCCCCACCTGAAACAGATCTGATTAGTCGCCCTCCCCATTGGTACGGTGATAATCATCTTTTCGCCAAGCGCAGCCTGCGAAGCCCGACGAGCACGGCTCTCCAAAAGATTTTTCTCTTCCAATTCTTCCCCCCGAAGAATCAGTATTGCACGCGCCTCGTCGTTATACTTCGTGGCGACATACAAACACTCCCGTCTGGTGAGTCTGTACATGGGTAATTTTCGACCGCTTGGGTCTGCGTATTCACTGACCCCAAATTTGCGTTCAGTAACTTTTTCACGCGCGCACACGCACATTTTTTTACACACGCGCACGCGCTTTTCATCCCCCCACACACTTTTTGAAAGCTCTTTTGGGTATATTTAATGGCTTTTATTTGATTATCAACAGTTTACACCAATCGCCCATATTATTGCATTGTGGAATATGTACCCCGAATTGTGCGAAAAGGCTTGGAATATGTACCATCGAAACGCAAGAAAAAGAACGGAAAATGCACGCCCTTTCGGTACATTTCGTTTTTCTTGCCCTGAAAAATGCACGTCCAAATGCACGCCCTCGTTCAATTTTTGCCTTTTTCGCCTGTTCAAAAGATTAACCGGCTTGCTTTTCAGCCGGTTGCACACAAAAAAAGCCGCAAAAGCGGCTCTACCATGTGTTTCTCTTTCATTTATAGTTAATTATATACCCTATGGGCAGTTATTCAAAAATAGCCCGTTTCTTTGGCGTTATAGCCGTTCGAGGCTATTGAAATGCTGTATCTATCCGGTTTTGCGAAAATATCCCATTTTTCGACGGTTTTTTGTTACATCGGCACCAAAAAACTGTTCAAACACTCGAAAAATGTAAAGCGAAATAATCAAGAATCAACATGGAATCGCATTTCATTTTTCTCTCTTTTCAGGTTGTTTTTGATATTTAATCCTACATAAATCAAAGCAATACACCTCTTTTGTTGGCTTCTCATTTTGTCGCATTTCATTTTTTCCTTATTATCTTGACGGGGAGCAACATTGCTCTGCGATTGCGAGGGCTTCGTTACCCCCAAAGACGCTCCTCCAAAACCCGCTCCACAGAAAAATCCTCAAGCCTCAAATAATAAGCGGCAGTATCAACCAGTGCCTGTAGAGGCGTCAACCCGATAAGTTCCGTTCCGGAAATTGCGACGCCATACCGTTGCGCTTCAAAGCGAATCATTTCTACGGCTTGATAGATGGTCGTTTTTGTATAATCCGTCAGGTTCAGGGATACTTGTACCTTGTTTTGATCTTTTAATTCGACGGCAATTGCTTTGCAAAACCGCAAGCCGCCGCCGATAAAGCGTATTTTTTTCGCAATTTTGCAGGCAATTTCCAACCTGTTCGTGTTCAAATTCACGTTGAAAGCAATCAGCGGCATACGTGCACCGACGATTGATGCGCCGGCAGTAGGATGCCGTTCGGCAGGACCGAAATCAGGCTTCCATTCCGGCAGTTTCATTTTATCGGTTAATCTTTCAAATTCGCCTTGCCTGACAGCAGCCAGATTTCGCCGATGCTCCGCAGAAGCCGATTTCTCATATAAATAAATCGGAAGTGCGTATTTTTCGGCAAGAATCCGCGCCGTATCTTTTGCCAAAGCGTCGGCTTCTTCGAGGCTCATTCCTTTAATCGAGATAAACGGAATAACGTCTACGGCGCCAATGCGAGGGTGTTGTCCCTCGTGCCGCGTCAAGTCAATTTCTTTGATTGCGATTCCGACTGCTTCAATAATAGCTGCTTTCATTGCCTCCGGTTCGCCGATAGCGGTAACGACCATTCGGTTATGATCTTTGTCGCTGCTGTAATCCAGCAATTTAATGTTTTCCTTTGCCCGGAAAGAATTTACAATCCGTTCTATTTTTTCCAAATCGCGCCCTTCGCTGAAATTAGGGACGCTTTCAATAATTTTGTTCATGTAATATTTTTATCTTGTTTATTTGTCTTGCCTTGACGATGCCAATCGTTTGGGAATGAAAATATCCTTTGTGGCAAAAGTAGGAATATATTCAAAAAATGAGTGCGTCACTGCTAAATTCCAATTAAAAGTTGTAATTTTGCCGAACAATTTTAATAATACAATAACAAATGAATTTTCCTGAAAATGTAAAGTACGCCAAAGACCACGAATGGATTCGTCCGGAAGGAGCGGAAGCCTATGTTGGCATTACCGATTACGCGCAAAGCGAATTGGGTGAAATTGTATATGTTGATATTACAGCGGAAGGTGAAACTATTGGACAAAACGGAGTTTTCGGTTCTATCGAAGCCGTTAAAACCGTTTCAGACCTACTGATGCCTGTTGATGGCAAGATTTTGGAAATCAACGAGAATCTGGAAGAGCATCCCGAATTAATCAATTCCGATCCTTACGGCGAAGGCTGGATTATTAAAATCTCTATTGCCGATCCGGCTCAACAAGACGGATTAATGAACGCCGGTGAATACAGATCTTTTATCGGAAAATGATGAAGCCGCGTGTCAGTATCATTATGGGTAGCGTTTCCGACCTGCCTGTTCTGGAAAAAGCAGCTAAGATATTGGACGATTTTGAAATCCCTTTTGAAATGCAAGCGTTGTCGGCACACCGTACGCCTGTCGAAGTTGAAGATTTTGCAAGAAACGCTCAAACCAGAGGCGTCGAAGTGATTATCGCTGCAGCGGGAATGGCAGCCCATCTCCCCGGCGTAATCGCTTCCATGACAATGCTTCCTGTTATTGGAGTGCCGATTAATTCCAGCCTCGACGGCGTAGACGCTCTGCTGTCTATCATACAAATGCCGCCGGGCATTCCGGTTGCAACTGTCGGCGTTAATGCCGGAATGAACGCTGCTTTATTGTCCGCACAAATTTTAGCCTTGAAGGACATAGCCATACAAAAAAAACTGTCGGATTACAAGACGGATCTCAAGAATAAGATTGTAAAAGCCAATCAGGATTTGGCGGCTGTGAAATATCCCTTTAAAACCAACTAATGCCCGCTTGCCAATACAAACGGCGAAAATCTTTGGAGGTTTTCGTCGGAAATATTCCCTTGGGCGGCAGCAATCCCGTCAGGGTGCAGTCGATGGCAAATACGTCCACGATGGACACGGAGGCGAGCGTTGCGCAATGTATCCGTATCATCGAAGCAGGGGGTGAATATGTTCGCCTGACGGCGCAAGGAGTTCGGGAAGCCGAAAACCTGCGGAACATCAGGGACAGTTTACGAAAACAAGGCTATCAAACGCCTTTGGTTGCCGATATCCATTTCAATCCAAACGCAGCACGTACGGCGGCGAGTATCGTCGAAAAAGTACGCATCAATCCCGGAAATTTTGTCGATCCGGTAAAAAAAAATCAAAAACAGGAATATTCCGAAGAAGAATACCGGCGGGAAATAGAGAAAATCCGTGCGCGGTTGGTACCTTTCCTTGATATTTGCAAAACATACCGAACGGCGATCCGAATCGGCGTCAATCACGGTTCCCTTTCAGGCAGGATTATGAGCCGGTATGGCGATACGCCCGAAGGTATGGTCGAATCGTGCATGGAGTTTCTGCGGATTTGCGTAGAGGAAAATTTCCGGAATGTTGTCATTTCGATCAAAGCATCCAATACTTACGTGATGGTGACGACCGTCCGCCTGCTGGTAGCCCGAATGGATGCGGAAGGGATGAATTTCCCACTGCACCTGGGCGTTACGGAAGCGGGGGACGGCGAGGACGGACGCATCAAATCGGCGGTAGGAATCGGAACCCTTTTGTTCGAAGGAATCGGCGATACGATTCGTGTTTCGCTCAGCGAAGACCCTGAAGCGGAAATTCCGGTGGCTAAAGCGTTGGTAGATTATATTACTTCTTATGAACAATGCGGACAAAAAGAATATCAATGTGACTCTCAACATCTTGTTGTTCGAAACAGAAACATTCCAACGGTTATCGCAGACTATTCTACTGTGATTGACCGGACGGTTTCGCCCGATTTAATTCCCGATTTTATTTATCTAGGTAAAAACATCGCTTCTCCCAAACCGAACAACTTGAAAATCATTACGGACTGTGAAGTTTTTTCGCATGGCGAAAACGAATTTCCGCTTTTTACTGCCAAAGACCAGACGGCTTGGCAAAAAAGCGAGTTGCCTCTGCAGTTCCTCCTTCTGAACTGTTCCGAATTAAACGGCGACCGGATCAACCATTTGATACAAAAACCGCAGACCACACTTATTTTATCTTCGTCCGGCTCCGATGTTTTTGAACAAAAAGCGATTGTTTACAAATTGATGCGGGAAGGAATAAGAAACCGCGTTATTTTGCAGCGTATATATAAGGAAGAAAACGCGGAATTGTTCCAAATCAAATCGGCTGCCGATTGCGGCGTTTTCTTTTTGGACAACTTGGTAGACGGTATTTTTTTGCAAAACGAAACGAACGCTATTCCACCTGCAAATATAAATACGTGCAGTTTCGGTATTTTGCAGGCGACGGGACGGAGAATCAGCAAAACCGAATACATTGCCTGCCCGAGTTGCGGACGCACTTTATTTGATTTGCAAACCACCCTGAAACAGATTAAAGCCGCCACCGCTCACCTGAAAGGCCTGAAAATCGGAGTAATGGGCTGCATTGTAAACGGTCCCGGCGAAATGGCGGATGCCGATTACGGATATGTGGGCGCCGGTGCTGGCAGGGTGAATTTGTATAAAGGGAAAGAATGTGTCAAGAAAAATATTCCGGAAGCAGACGCTGTGGGGGAGTTGCTGCGGGTGATAGAAATAAAAAAATAGTTGTACATTTGCGAAAAACCGGGAACTTCGGATGTTACAATATATCATTATCATATTAATTGGAATCGCGACGGTTGTTTTTGTTGTAAGGCGAATCTGTCGGATTTTTTCTCATAGGGATAAGACTGCCGATCCTTGCAGTGGCTGTTCGGGTTGCGCTCTGAAATCTTCACATTCCCGCTGAGTAGTTATGGCCGGCATTTACATTCATATCCCATTTTGTAAGAAACGCTGCATTTATTGCGATTTTTTTTCTTCTACGCATGACGAATATAAGGATGCGTATATTGAAGCCGTATGTAAAGAGATGACAATCAGGCAAAATTATTTGCCGAATGAAACAATCGAAACGGTTTATTTTGGCGGGGGAACGCCATCGCAATTGCCTGCAAAAGATTTTGAGAAAATATTTCAAACCCTCTCTCTCTTCTCTCTCCATGCTTCGCCTGAAATTACGCTCGAGGCCAATCCCGATGATATGACTGCGGCTTATATCAATTCTATTCGCTCCTTGCCGTTCAATCGCATTAGCCTTGGTGTTCAAAGTTTTAACGATAAAGAACTTGCATTTTTGAACCGGCGGCACAGTGCGGAAACGGCAATCCATGCGGTTAAACGTTTGCAAGAAAAAGGATTTGAAAATATCAGCATCGACTTGATGTATGGTTTGCCCGGACAAAATGAAACCGGCTGGACGGCAACACTCAATCAGGCAAAAACTTTATCCGTCCGGCATATTTCGGCTTACCACCTGATTTATGAGGAAAACACTCCCTTATGTAATAGCCTGCAAAAAGGATTGATTCATCCCGTCGAGGAAGCGTTAAGCGTCCGTTTGTTTGAAATATTAATGGATGAAATGGCAGACGCAGGCTTTGAACATTACGAAATTTCCAATTTCGCCCTGCCCGGCTACCGTTCCAAACACAATACATCTTATTGGAACGGAACGCATTACCTGGGCGTCGGTGCGGCAGCACATTCTTATGATGGAACGCGGCGGCAATGGAACGTATTGTCCATTCCAAAATATATCGAATCGCCATATCCGGAAAATTTTGAAGTTATCGACAAAAAAACGGCTTATAACGAGTTTATCATTACGCGCTTGCGTACCAAAGCGGGTGTCAATTTGGATGAATTGATTTTATTTTTCGGGGAAGAGAAAAAAGATTATTGCCTCCGGCAAGCGCAGAAACATATTGATAATAAATATTTTGAAAGAAGAGGGAATCGACTTTGTTTTACAAAGAAAGGTATTTTTATTTCAGATGGAATTATCAGTGATTTTATTTCGATATAACGCTTGCAAATCAGCCAATTATTAATAGCATGCTTTATAACATACAAATTGCCGGCGGCGGAATACAGATTTTTTTATATTTTGTGCCGTTTTTTGAACAACCATTTTTATTATTTCTTTAATTTAAAATAACATGAAAGTATATCAAACAAATGAAATCAGGAACATCGCAATCATTGGCAGTTCCGGCTCGGGAAAAACCACTCTCACGGAAGCGATGCTTTTTGAGAGTGGAGTTATAAAACGTAGAGGCTCCGTTGATAACGGCAATACGGTCTCCGATTATTTTCCGGTTGAAAAAGAATACGGATATTCGGTTTTTTCAACAATTTTCAGTGTAGAGTGGTTAAATAAGAAGTTGAATCTTATTGACAGTCCGGGTTCGGACGACTTTGCAGGTGGCGCGGTTTCCGCAATGAGCGTAACCGACACGGCGTTGATGGTCATCAATGCCCAATATGGTATGGAAGTTGGCACAATCAACTTGTTTCGTTATACTGAATCGCTTGGTAAACCGGTTATTTTCCTTGTAAACCAGTTGGATAAGGAAAATGCCGATTTCGACAGAACGCTAATGCAATTGAAAGAGACATACGGAGGGAAAGTGGTTCTAATTCAGTATCCCATACAAACAGGACAGAATTTCCATCAAATGGTCGATGTGCTGAAAATGAAAATGTATCAGTGGAGACCCGGAGGAGGAGCTCCCGAAATTCTGGATATTCCGGCTTCCGAATTAAGTAAAGCGGAAAAATTGCACAATGCTTTGGTCGAAGCGGCCGCTGAAAACGACGAGGCATTGATGGAAAAATTCTTCGACAATGGCAGTATGAGTGAAGAAGAAATGCGCGAAGGAATACACAAAGGATTGATTAGTCGCGGCATGTTTCCGGTGATTTGCGCATCTGCCGCAAAGGATATGGGCGTTCGCCGCTTGATGGAATTTTTAGGTAACAATGCTCCAATCGTGTCTGAAATGCTGCCTTACAAAAACACCGAAGGCAAGGATATTATTCCGGACGCCGCTGCACCGGCAAGTCTTTTTGTTTTCAAAACGACGGTAGAACCGCATATCGGGCGCGTTTCGTATTTCAAAGTCATGTCAGGCATTGTGAAAATCGCAGACGACTTCTTGAACGAAGATCGCGGCTCCAAAGAACGTATCTCCCAATTGTTTGCCGTAGCCGGACAAAACCGCTTTGAAATACCGGAATTACACGCCGGAGATATTGGCGCAACCGTCAAACTGAAAGACGTAAATACCGGAAATACGCTGAACACGAAAGGCATTGATAACAAATTTGATTTTGTCAAATATCCCAATTCAAAATACCGCCGCGCAATTAAAGCCGTCAACGAGACCGAATCCGAAAAAATGATGGAAATCCTGAACCGTATGCGTGCCGAAGACCCGACTTGGATTGTTGAACAGTCCAAAGAGTTGAAACAAATCATCGTTTCCGGACTGGGTGAATTTCACCTTAAAACGTTGAAATGGAGGATTGAAAATAACGATAAACTGATGATTGAGTTCTTCGAACCTAAAATTCCTTACCGTGAAACGATTACCAAATCGGCGCGAGCCGACTATCGTCACAAAAAACAATCCGGAGGAGCGGGACAGTTCGGCGAAGTTCACTTAATTGTCGAGCCTTATCAGGAAGGAACGCCGATGCCGGAAGTTTACAAATTCGGCGGGCAGGAGTTTAAAATCCAATCCCGCGACGTGCAGGAATATCCGCTGGAATGGGGTGGAAAATTAGTCTATGTCAATTCCATTGTCGGCGGATCAATTGATGCGCGTTTTATGCCTGCTATATTGAAAGGCATTATGGGGCGCATGGAACAGGGGCCGTTGACCGGATCGTATGCTCGCGACGTGCGGGTTATCGTTTACGATGGGAAAATGCACCCGGTAGATTCCAATGAAATTTCGTTTATGCTCGCCGGAAGGAACGCTTTTTCCGAAGCATTCAAGAATGCCGGACCGAAAATTCTCGAACCGATTTATGACGTGGAAGTTTCTCTCCCTGCGGAATATATGGGCGATGTAATGGGTGATTTGCAGGGACGCCGCGCCATGATTATGGGCATAAATTCGGAAAAAGGATATGAAAAGTTGTTGGCAAAAGTACCGCTCAAAGAACTGAGCAACTACTCGATTTCGCTCAGTTCAATCACCGGCGGGCGTGCTTCTTTCACCATGAATTTCGCTTCATACGAA
The DNA here is from genome assembly GCA_031260235.1 of Dysgonamonadaceae bacterium. Classification (GTDB taxonomy): domain Bacteria; phylum Bacteroidota; class Bacteroidia; order Bacteroidales; family Azobacteroidaceae; genus Azobacteroides. Next base: position 10,512 of record JAIRKG010000138.1, read on the forward strand.
CTGGTTCCAAGCGATGTTCAAGATAAATTGTTGAAAGAATACGAAGCTCAGCAGGAAGCCGAATGATGTGTTTGTTCGTAATAATTCACAAAAGCTTGCGTTACGGTTTTATTTCCTCCCGCCGTCGGATAATTCCCTGAAAAATACCAGTCTCCTTTGTGGTTTTGGCAGGCTTTGTGCAAGCCTGCCAAAGACTGGTAAACAATTTGTACTTCTGCTTTTGTGCCTTCCGGTGTTAATATTTGTGCCGTTTTTTCGGAAATTTCTTCTGCTGTGAATGGACGGTAAATGTCTTTTACGTGGTTGACTATCTTTTCTCTCGGCAAATCCGACTGGGCTTTGCATTTCTCGTAAGTTTCATCAATAATGTTTTGCAGTCCGCGTTCTTGCAGCAAAGCAATGACGGCGCGGAAAACCACAAATTCGTCCATTCGGCTCATGTCTATTCCGTAACAGTCGGGATACCTGATTTGGGGCGAGGAAGATACAATAACGATTTTCTTTGGTTCCAGGCGATCCAAAATCTTGATAATACTTTGTTTCAGCGTTGTTCCACGCACAATGCTGTCGTCAATAACCACCAGATTGTCTTTTCCGGCAATGATTGAGCCGTAAGTAATATCATAAACGTGAGCGGCCAGATCGTCTCGGCTGTCGCCTTCGGTAATGAAAGTCCGCAGTTTAATATCTTTCAGCGTTACTTTTTCCTGACGGATTTTCATGCTGAGGATACGTTCCAAATCCTCTTCCGACAGTTCGCTGGTATGTTTTTTAATCAATTGTTTTTTCTGCATATTAAGATAGTCGTCAAAACCTTCCATCATACCGAAAAAAGCAACCTCCGCCGTATTGGGAATAAAGGAGAAAACCGTGTTATCCAAGTCGTTATCAATGGCTTTCAGAATAGGTTCAAGCAATTGCCGACCCAACATTTTCCGTTCCTGATAAATATCGCGGTCGGAGCCGCGGGAAAAATAAATCCGCTCAAAAGAACAGGGGGTAACATTTTTCGCTTCCTGAATTTGTTCCGAAACTTTTTCGCCGTTTTGTTTGACGATAAATGCCTGTCCGGGCATAAGTTCCAGAACTTCTTCCGTTTTCACGTTCATCACCGTTTGGATAACAGGTCTTTCGGAAGCGACAACAACAATCTCATCGTCGTGATAATAAAATGCAGGGCGGATGCCGTGCGGGTCGCGCATTACGAACAGATCGGTATTGCCGGTTACGCCGCCAATCACGTATCCGCCGTCCCAATTCATGGCAGAACGCCGCAAAATATGGGCGATGTCTATATTTTCGGCTATTTTCCTGTTGCGGATTTCGCTGTTATTGTATTTCGATTTGAATAATTCATACAGGTGCTGCACTTCTTCGTCGAGATAATGCCCCATCATTTCAAGCATCAGCAAAGTATCGGAATACAGGCGGGGATGCTGTCCCTGGTCGATAAGTTGTTTGAAAATCTCGTCCACATTGGTCATATTGAAATTTCCGCAAAGCATTAAACTTCTGGAACGGAAATTATTACGCCGCAAAAACGGATGAATGTAAGCAATTCCCGAACGTCCGGTCGTGCTGTAGCGCAAATGTCCCATATACGCTTCCCCGCAGAAAGGGATATTTCCATAAGGCGTATCGGGCGCTATATTTTTTGTCTTATGCGCTTTTTGAAAAATCGTCCGGATAGCGTCGCTGCCTAAAGCGCGTTCGCGGGAAATATATTCCGTACCAGGTCGGGTACCGGCGCTGACACAGCCTATTCCGGCGCCTTCCTGTCCGCGATTGTGTTGCTTTTCCATTAAGAGGTAGAGTTTGTTAAGGCCATATTGCCACGTGCCGTATTTTTCTATGTAATATTCAACCGGCTTTAAAAGGCGAATCAGTGCAATTCCACATTCATGCTTGATTTGCTCCATTTTTGAAACTTAAATTTGGGATAGTTAATTAAAGAACGGAGGCAAAGGTAAAGACAATCGCCGGAAATTGCAAGTTCTCAATTATAAATTATTTTTATGGTCTTACGTCATTGCGAGCCGCGATAGCGGCGCGGCAATCCAGAAAGAAACAACCCCGTCATTGCGAGCGAAGCGAAGCAATCCACTTTATAAAATCTTAACGGCGCTGTACACTCTTGGGTGCCGGGTCGGCCCCTTGTTTCGGCTTCGCCACAAATTCATTGATAAGAACAGTCAGCATAACACCCCGCAACAAAAAACCCGGCAAGTCATCATGACCTGCCGGGTTTAGTAGAAAATCTACCGCTATAAATTTAGTCCGTTATTATTCTTTTGACCCAGCCCGAACTGCCTCGGATAATCAATACCCATTCGGAATTGGAGACGGTGAAAGACGCTTTGCCTGCCCGCTTGCGTACTCTGTGGAGCAGTTTTCCCGAAATGGAGTAAACTTCTATTTGTTCGGCGGCAGGGGAATCTATATACAGGGTACAATCGCTGAAACCGACAGTTACGGACGAAGATTCATCAACCGTCGAAATACCTGTGGCGCCCGTAACTGTTACCAAACAGGAATCCGCTATCCCGCTATCATAATCCGATGTAGCCGTAGCCGTAATCCACGCCGAGCCTTCTCCGACGGCATGTACCAAGCCGTTATTTACCGTGGCAACCGATTCGTTGTTACTTCTCCATATTACAGCATGGTTGGTAGCATTATCCGGCGAAACGGTTGCCGTCAGTGTTTCGCTTTCACCAACGAGCAACTCAAGTGTATGCTCATTCAGGCTGACGTCCGTAACAGGAACAAGAACAGAAACCACAGTCAGCGTGCAAGTGAGCGCAGGAGCAGGATTGTAGTTGTTGTCGCCTGCCTGATTGGCAGTAATGACGGTCGTTCCCAAACCGACTGCCGTAATCAGGTTGCCGTTAATTGTTGCCGTATCGGTATTGGAACTTTCGTAGGTAACGGGTAAATCCGAACTGCTGATTGCCGTAAGGTTAATTTGATCGCCTAAGAGAATCGCAGTATCTGCCGGAAGAAAACCGGTGATGCTTTGGTCGGCTTTGTCGATTGTGAACTTCACGCCCGGAATAAACTGTATATCGTAATTGCTGCCGGCGCTAAGAGTGCCTTGCGTAAGGCTGTACACCCCGGCGTTGCTGCCCGAGGCGCGGCTCAGAGCACCGGAGAGGATACCTGTTGCATTGGCAGCATCTTCGTATTTCCAGCCTGAAACTTGACAGGTAAACTCAGGGTCATCTTCGCCGTATGATTTGTGCTGTCCGGCGTCGGGCGTGACGGTCAAAGTGGCTTTGTCGACAGTCAGTGTTATGGAAGCGGTGGCGGCAAGGTATTCGGCGTTGCCGTCCTGGTGAGCGGTGATTGTTGCCGTACTGTCGCTAATGCTTGCCACTGTAGGATTGTTGCTTTCGTACCTTACCGACAAGCCCGAACTGCTGCTTGCCGTAAGCGCAAATGCCGCATCGCCGTAAGTTTTTGTAATATTTATTGAAGCCGGTAATGCTTTGCGACTGCTTCAAGGTCCACTTTGCGTAGAGGGTTGTATTGGCAGAAACAGTACCGGAAGCAAAGTTCCATGAATTTGTACACTCGCTTTCTTTATACCAGCCGCCAAAAGTATAGCTTTCCGATGTCGGATCCGCCGGCCTGACTGCCGCCAGCCGGGAGCCTTCCATGATATACCTTATCGGGGCTATGGCTGTTCCCTGTCCGTTCATGTCGAAGGTTACGGTGTAAGTTAGCTGTGGCGGAAACTTGCCGCCATAGCAGATTATGATGCTGCTGTTTGTCAGCGAATAGGTGAAGTGGGTGAGCATCCAGTCTGGAGGAATGGTGAGCAAAGCATTTTGAGGAACTGTGAAAGCGGTTTTCAGGGTAACCATTTGGGTTGTTGGGCTTATATTCACATGGTCTCCGGAGGCAATACCGTTTCCCGGGTTTGAAGCCGTCCCGTTGATTGCGGTTGCAAAGATGATGGGAACGCCGGTGATTGTAGTTGGGGTACTTCCGTAGTTTCCAAAACCGATACCTCTTCCGGTGGCGATTATCGTTCCGCTGGAAATAGAGATGGAGCCGTCAGTAGCGCCGGAGCCACCGCCGATAGCTCCTCCCGAACCGGCTATGGCAACTACTGTACCGCCGGTGATAGTGATAATACCGTTACTGTTCCGGTTCCTGGGGGTATATCCGGAACCGATGCCTGCACTCCAGAGACCGGCCTGCGCAGTAACATTCCCACCGTTTATGGTGATATGGCCGGCTTCTCCGCCACCATAGGAGTCGTCGTCGTTTTGATCGCCGCCACCGCCGATAGCGGCAGCTCCCCAGGCTGTGCTTTCGCAAATTGCGGTTATCTCTCCGCCGTCTCCCTGATAGCCGCCGCCGATGCCCGCGCCGCCGCCGTTGTCTCCTGCGGCAGTGGAGCCTGTTGCGGTGATAATCCCGCCGTTTATCGTGATGTTTCCTGCCGCATATCCCGACGCTCCGCCTATTCCCGCCGCTTTTGCTCCGCCGGATACGGTAAGCCGGTTGCTGTTTGATGCGTTTTCAATAACGAGCGTAGCGCCTGCGGAAACTTGCAAGCCTGCGGCGGTTCCATTTGATCTTAAAGTGTTTGTTCCCGACAAAACAAGCGTAACATCCGCGCCTCTTATGTTGAAAGCACAGGCGTTTGCATTGTTGCTTACGTCAATATTTACATTTTCCAGTGTAATGTCGGCAACAACGCCGGGGTTTACCGTAATAGTGTTGCGTGTCGCCGAGCCGTTGCCCGTGATTGTGTAAGTCCCGCTCGCCGTGATTATGACGTTGTCGGTGTTAATGTCTTGCGCCTGCGCCTGCGAAAGGCAAAGCAGGCATACTGCTGCTGCTAAATAAATTTTTCTGTTCATATTCATATATATTAAAAGAGTGTTTATTAATTTGATGCAA
>JAIRKG010000074.1 GCA_031260235.1 Dysgonamonadaceae bacterium
GTATCAAGCCGCCTTAACGTTCTACAATTTCGTGAAATTGGCAGCCGAAAGGGATGTTCCCGACGCCAAAGCAATTTACGAAGAATTGAAAAAACGTTTCTCAGTACACAAACACAAAATCGGCGACGGCGAAGAATAACTCGCTTCGCCTCAACAGGCAGGGTTTCCTGCCAAGGCAAAAAACTCCGAAATACAGGCTCACAAGCTTGATTTCGGAGTTTTTTTGTTTACGCTCTTCCTTAAATCGGATGCTTTACATCTGCAAATAATCAAATTATACTTATTTTGCATCATTTTGACATCGAAAAGTATCGGCGTCGATACAAAAAGAGTCGGCATCCTCACTAAAAGCGAGGAAATCCCCACTAAAAGCGAGGAAATCCCCACTAAAAGCGAGGATTTCTATTCTAAAAGAGTAAATTTAGGATAAATGAAATTCTTTTCTCCGGATTGCCACACCGCATAGCGGCGAAGCAATAACGTGTGAAGCAAAGCAATCCACAAAAAAAAACATCTATTTTCTTTAAATATAGTTGCAAATTAAAAGATGTTTACTATTTTTGTACCCGAATTAATAATATTAAAACCTGCCGTTGATTAGGTGAAGCGGTTATATTTTTAAAATGAAAAGTAATTTAGTTAAGTCCATTTTTACAATGGCAATTGTTTTTGTTACATTCTCAGGATTATTAAGTTCATGTGAGAAAGATGACGACAAAGTAAATGCGCCGGAAAGTCTCGCCGATACATCTTGGTTGTGGGATGTTGGCGAAAGAACAACCGAAGAAAGGGTTGAAGTCGGTGTTGCCGTAGAACTGGATTTTAAATCAACAACAGTGGATTTGAATATTCTTGTTGGAGGGGTAAAAGACAATGCTTTTGTTGTTACCGGATTCTCTGCCGGTACATTTACTTACACTTATTCAAAGCCCAATGTAACCATCACCTTTGAAGAAGAAAAAAGCAAAGGTAGCATTGATGGAAACAAATTAACCTTCAAGGACGAGGACGGGGACGCTGTTTTCATTAGAGAAGAAGATTAATCCGATTTGAACCTTGAGATAAAAAGTTGTCTTTCAGCAAGGCAACTTTTTTTTGTATATAACGGTTTTGTTTCGGAAAAATCTTGTATCTCGCCGCAATCCTGATTGTCAAATCGTCCGCAACTCAATTCGAAAGGTAGTTCCTTTGCCGGTATCGCTCGCGTCGAGGATGGCTTTTCCCCTTTAGCAAAGGCGAAAACGGTAATCGCGCCCTGTCACTTAAACGTATCCGTCATTTTTTTAATGGCAGGTACTGCCGATTTCCGTTCATACAGGATAGTGTGAAGTGTATCTAAAATCGGCATGTCTACGTGGTATTCGCTGTTGATTTCCTTAATACATTTGGCGGCGAAATAGCCTTCGGCAATCATTTCCATTTCCAATTGAGCGGTTTTAACCGAATAGCCTTTGCCGATCATTGTCCCGAAAATCCGGTTCCGACTGAAACGCGAATATGCCGTAACCAGCAAATCGCCCAGATAGACCGAGTCGGAAATGTTCCTGTCCAAAGGGGCGACCGTGTTTATAAAGCGCGACATTTCCATGATGGAATTGGAAATGAAAATTGCCTGGAAATTGTCGCCATACTTCAATCCGTGACAAATGCCCGCAACGATTGCATATACGTTTTTCAAAACCGAGGCGTATTCCATACCGGATACGTCCAGACCGACGGAGGTTTTTATAAAGCGGGTAGCAAGCAGGTTGGCTATGGATTGCGCACGCGCTTCGTTGGAACAACCGATGGTGAGGTATGACAGGCGTTCCAGGGCGACTTCTTCGGCGTGGCAAGGTCCGGCAATGATGGCAATGTTTCCGCAGGGAATATCATAAAACTTTGAAAAGTAATTGGATATAAGCATGTTTTCGTCGGGAACAATGCCTTTGATAGCCGACACAAGGATTTTGTCTTTGAGCGGAACCGTTAGTTTTTGCAGGTGCTGTTTGAGGAAAGGAGAGGGGATTGCGAAAATCAGGACGTCACTGTTTTCCACTATCTCGTTGATATCGTCGTAGAATGTGACGAGTCCCGGATTAAATTTCACACCCGTCAGGTATGACGGATTGTGTCCGAAAGTTTTTAATTCTTCTATCTGTTCGAGGCTACGCATGTACCAGTTGAAACTGGTTTGCGTCATTGAAATGATTTTGGCGAGTGCGGTTGCCCAACTGCCACCGCCCATGATTCCTATTTTTTCCGATTGTTCCATATTTTTTTCAATTAAGAGAAAAAGGCATCCTAAATTCTCACAATTCTTAATTTTTATATTGATAATCGCTAACCCGTAATGGAAGATGCATCCAGAATGATCTTTAACAGGAATAACAGGGCGATTACATATACCGTAGCCGATACATCCTTGTGTTTTCCGGTGCAGACTTTAATAAAAGCGAAACTGAGCATACCAAATACAATTCCTTCGGCAATGCTATAAGTGAACGGCATGAATGTAATGGTAAGAAATGCGGGAAGTCCTTCGCTCATTTCGCTGAATTTGATCTTTGCTACGGATGAAATCATAAACAGCCCGACAATAATAAGAGCCGGAGATGTTGCCGCCGCCGGAACCATCAGGAATAACGGGGCAAAGAACAAGGCAAGTGCAAACATGATAGCCGTACCGACGGCTGTCAATCCGGTACGTCCGCCCGCTGCTACTCCGGATGCGCTTTCCACGTATGCGGTAATGGTACTTGTCCCCAAGATAGCGCTTCCTGCAGTTCCTACAGCATCGGAGAACAGGGCTTTTCTCATTTGGGGAAAGTTGCCGTTTTCATCGGCAAATCCCGCCTTGGAAACAACGCCTATCAACGTGCCGACCGTATCGAAGAGGTTCACAAACAGGATAGTGAAAACCACGACGAGCATATCGAACGATAAAATGTGGTTCCATTCCAACTGTGCAAAGACGGGTGCAATAGACGGCGGCGCGCCGACGATATCGGTCTTTGGTAATGTAACATCTCCAAGGATAATACCGAAGATCGTCGAAGCAACTATCCCTATCAGTATAGCTCCATTTATATTCTTCACGAACAGCACAGCCGTAACGATCAGCCCGAAGAAGGCAATCCATACGCTGTGTTGTGAGAAATCGCCCGGCATTACTATTGTGGCGGGACTTGCAGCTACTATTCCGGCATTCTTCAGTCCGATCAGTGTGATAAAAAAACCTACCCCGACGGGAATGGCGTTTTTCACGGTCTTCGGTATACTCTTTATTATCAGTTCCCGTACATTGAAAAATGTGAGGAGGATAAAGATGAGACCTTCGATGAATACGGCTGTCAGTGCAAATTGCCAGGAATATCCCATTACTCCGCAGACGGTGAATGCAAAGAAAGCATTCAAGCCCATTCCCGGAGCTTGCGCTATCGGAAGTTTGGCATACAGGGCATACAGCAAAGTTCCAAAGATTGTAGCCACAGCCGTTGCGGTAAACAGGGCATCTTTATTCATACCGGTAGTTGAAAGGATATTCGGATTAACAATCAGTATGTACGACATGGTCAGAAAAGTAATAAGACCGGCGAGAAGTTCCCTGCGGACGGTGGTCTTATTTTCCGTCAGTTTAAACGTTTTATCAAGAAAGTTTATCACTGTTTTTTAATATTAAAAGTTCCACTTGGCGGCTATTGCAGGATTGATAACTGTTCTTGTAACCGCTTCGATTTCCTGCATTTTTTGTCCGGCAAAGGTATAAATAATTTTCAAAATTCATTTTTTTAGTTCCATTAACGTTTCATTACAAGCGGATATTTTTTGATAAGTTTTACTCATTCTGTTTTGTACATAAAATTTTAGTATTATCTTTACGCCCGAAATTCACAACAGATGAACATTCAATTCTTATGCAACTTCATACGCTAACTTCCATATCTCCCGTTGATGGCAGATATAGAGATAAAACAGTTAATCTTGCAGCTTATTTTTCGGAATATGCGCTGATAAAGTACCGGACTTTAGTCGAAATTGAGTATTTTATATCCCTTTGTGAACTGCCGCTTCCGCAACTCTCGGCCATAAATAATCCGGATGTTTTCAAGTCTCTGCGCAAGATTTACATTGATTTTTCGATGGAAGACGCCAAACAGGTAAAGGAAACGGAAAAAACAACCAATCATGATGTTAAAGCCGTCGAATACTTTATTAAGGAAGCATTTGACAAAATCGGATTAGAAAAATACAGGGAATTTATCCATTTCGGGTTAACGTCGCAGGACGTCAATAATACAGCAATTCCCCTGTTGATTAAAAATGCGTTGCAGGAAGAATATTTTCCATACCTGTTCCGGTTGATACGGATGTTGGAACAGCGTGCCGACGAATGGAAGAATATACCGATGATAGCGAAAACGCACGGACAACCGGCTTCTCCTACCCGTTTGGGAAAAGAAATAAGCGTTTTTACGAACCGGTTGCAACAGCAGACCGCTTTGTTGAAACAGATTCCCATTTCGGTTAAATTCGGCGGCGCAACGGGGAATTACAACGCTCATCACGCAGCTTATCCCAATATAGACTGGAAGTTATTCGGCGACAGGTTTGCGAAAGAAAAGTTAGGGCTTGTGCGGGAAGCATATACCACGCAAATATCGAATTATGACAATTTAAGCGCGCTGTTTGACGGATTAAAACGAATCAATACAATCTTAATTGACCTGGCAAGAGATTTTTGGCTGTATATTTCAATGAAATATTTCAAACAGAAAATCAAATCCGGAGAAACAGGTTCGTCAGCCATGCCGCACAAAGTAAATCCCATAGATTTTGAAAATGCGGAAGGAAACTTGGGAATTGCCAACGCTATTCTGGAACATTTGTCGGCAAAACTGCCTGTTTCCCGATTGCAGCGCGACTTGACCGATTCGACAGTCTTGCGGAACGCAGGAGTTCCTTTCGCTCATATTTTAATATCTTTCCAAAGTCTTCTGAAAGGGCTGGAAAAATTGGTATTAAACAGTCAAGCAATTGAAAACGATCTGAAAAAAGCATGGGCTGTGGTTGCCGAGGGCATTCAGACAATTTTAAGAAGGGAAGGTTATCCCAGTCCTTATGAGGCTTTAAAAAATTTAACAAGAACAAACGAACAGGTTACGGAAGAATTAATCCGCGACTTTATTAATGCACTCAATGTTAACAATAAGATAAAAGAAGAATTAAAATCAATCACTCCTCAAAATTATACGGGGATTTAGTTCACTGGAAAGTAAAAAAACAAACAATTAAAAATCAATCCGAAATGGCTACAGAAAACGAAGAATGGACACCTCGCAATCGTTATGGCGATCACAATCGTGAGGCAGACGATCAAAACAGACCGAGAAGACCCTATCAACCCAACAATCGCCCGAGCTACGGGGATCAGACCGGACATTACCACCGGCAAGAAGACAGTTCCGACCGTCCCAAACCGCTAAAAAAGAGACGGCTGCATGTCGGAGAAATGCCGGTATATGGAAGAAAACCTATTTACAACTCCAATCGCCAGCGGGGAGACAGTGGTTATGAAAATCCGCGCAGCGGCAGTTATCCTCAAAAGTTTCAACGGCAGGGAAATCGTCCGAATACGAGACCTGAAAGAGGCTACAATAGAGAAGCCGGCATTGGGAGTTACAAGACAGAGGAGAAAACAAACCACCTCTACAAGTATCGGGAAGAACATTACGACCCCAACGAATTGATCCGTTTGAACAAATACATGGCAAACGCCGGAATTTGTTCCCGCCGCGAAGCCGACGAATATATCACGGCAGGATTAGTGAAAGTCAACGGCAAAACGATCACGGAATTGGGCACGAAAGTGAAACGCGCCGACGAAGTAATATTCCACGACAGTCTCGTAAAAATGGAACAAAAAATCTATGTGCTTTTGAACAAGCCCAAAGGTTGCGTAACAACCACTGACGATCCGGAGGCAAGATTAACCGTGATGGATTTGGTGAAAACCGCGTGCCGCGAACGCATTTTCCCTGTGGGACGTTTAGACCGGAGTACGACCGGCGTATTGCTATTGACAAACGACGGCGAATTATCGTCTAAACTGACTCATCCTCGATATTCAAAGAAAAAAATATACCACGTATGGCTGAATAAAGATGTGTCGGTAGCCGATATGCAAAAACTTGCCGACGGCGTTACGCTGGAAGACGGCGAAATTCACGCCGACGCAATTAGCTACGTGAACGAAACGGCTAACGATCAGGTGGGCATAGAAATTCATTCCGGCAAAAACCGCGTCATTCGCCGCATGTTTGAAGCCCTTGGTTATCATGTTATCAAATTAGACCGCGTATATTTTGCCGGTCTGACGAAGAAAAACCTGAAACGCGGTCACTGGCGCTACTTGAATGACAAAGAAGTTTCAAAGCTCAGAATGGGGGCGTTTGATTAATTGGCGGAATTAAACAGAGATGAAAAGAAACATAATCGCAGAACTACTGAAAAATCCTGCATTTGGAACGCCTGTTTGCGTAAAAGGCTGGGTTCGCACCCGCCGCGGAAATAAGAATATTGCATTTATTGCTCTTAATGACGGTTCAACAATCCATAATATTCAGATTGTCGTTGATCTTCCGCAGTTTGACGAAGAATATTTGAAAGGTATAACGACCGGCGCCTGCATTCGCGTAAACGGCATGCTGGTTGAATCGCTTGGGCAGGGACAATCGGCAGAAATCCATGCGAAAGAAATCGAGATTTACGGAACGGCAGATCCGGGCGCTTATCCTTTGCAGAAAAAAGACCATTCGCTGGAATTTCTGCGGGAAATCGCCTATCTCCGTCCGCGAACAAATACTTTCGGCGCTGTTTTCAGGATTCGTCACCATTTGTCGTATGCTATCCACGACTACTTCAACAAACAGGGATTTTATTATTTCCATACCCCGATTATTACGGCTTCCGACGCCGAAGGAGCCGGTTCGATGTTCCGAGTTACGATTTTAGACGCCGAAAACACTCCGAAAACAGCCGCCGGAAAAGTTGATTATTCGCAGGATTTCTTCGGGCGACACACCAACCTGACCGTGTCGGGACAGTTGGAAGGCGAATTGGGTGCGATGGCTTTGGGTGGCGTCTACACGTTCGGGCCTACGTTTCGCGCGGAAAATTCCAACACTCCCCGTCATTTGGCAGAATTTTGGATGATCGAACCGGAAGTTGCATTTTTCGATAACAACGACAATATGACCCTGGCGGAAGATTTCCTGAAACAGGTGATTTCCTATGTTATGGAACGCTGCAAAGACGATATCGAATTTCTTAACAACAGGTATGACACAGAGTTAATCGAACGGTTGAAGTTTGTTCTCGAAAATAAATTTATCCGTTTAACTTATACCGAAGGGATTGAAATCCTCGAAAAGAGTGGCCGGAAATTTGAATTTCCGGTTTACTGGGGCGCTGATTTGCAATCGGAACACGAACGGTATTTGGTGGAAGAACATTTCCGCTGCCCGGTTATCATGACTGATTACCCGAAAGAAATCAAATCGTTCTATATGAAACAAAACGATGACGGGAAAACCGTTCGCGGCATGGATGTTTTGTTCCCGAAAATAGGCGAAATCATCGGCGGTTCCGAAAGAGAAGCTGATTACGACAAACTGTTGAATCGGATGAACGAACTGAACATGTCGCAGGAAAGTCTGTGGTGGTATCTTGAGACCCGCAAATTCGGAACTGCGCCGCACGCCGGTTTCGGTCTTGGTTTTGAACGGTTGATGCTGTTTATTACCGGTATGTCGAATATCCGCGACGTCATTCCGTTTCCGCGAACGCCGAAGAGTGCGGAGTTTTGATTATTTAATTCCACCTGCCCAGCATTAGGGCAGACAACCGCCCAGCATTAGGGCGGACAACCGCTTAGCATTAGGGC
>JAIRKG010000147.1 GCA_031260235.1 Dysgonamonadaceae bacterium
TGCTGTCGTATTCCGTTTCCGTAACCACAACCCGCGCTTGAAGATGCGCGCAGCTCACAACCGTGAGCAGCAGCGCAAAGTGTTTGATTGATGTTTGTTTGCTCATTACTGTTGGTTATAAAATTTTATGGGAAATTTTCACACGGCAAAGATACACATCGTTTTTGGTGATGCAAATAGATTTGATGAAATAACGGGGGTTTTCTCTGGATTGCTTCGCTGCTATCGCGGCTCGCAATGACGGGGTGAAGTCGCAAAGCCGCAGTCGTCATTGCGAGCGAAGCGAAGCAATCCAGGAATTGCAATGACGCAGCGGGAGTGTTTCTCTGGATTGCTTCGCCGCTTCGCGGCTCGCAATGACGTAGGGCGGGGCAATGACGCGAGCAACAAAAGAAAACGGCAGGCAAAAAAGCCTGCCGTCATCATTAAATCCACCTGTTAACCGTATTTGTCCTGAATATTTCAAAAGGACGACGGTATTTTTTGTTTCTGCGATTGTCTATTACTTAAATCCTTCGTATGGTTTGCCTGTTTTCGCTTCGTCGTATCCGTCCCAGCCCCAGTTTTGCCAGAGACCCTCGGGATTGATGTTGCGTTGCGACTGCGGTATCGGGAAACGGTAATGTTTGAGGCTGATAGCCGCCTTTTCATGCGTTGTTTCCTCTTTGAATATCTCATTCCCACTGTCATCCTTTAGCGGATCGCCATTATCGTCCAACTGTTTAACCATATTCTGGTTGATGACCGGTTTGACTGTTTCCACAAGGATACGCCAGCGCACCAGATCGAACCAGCGTTGCTGTTCGTACACAAACTCTTTGAAACGTTCTTCGCGCACTGTGTCGCGGAACTGTTCGTACGACAGTCCTGTCGGAACATCATAGATCGACGTTTTCGTCAGAGATTGCCGGAACGCGCGCCGGCGTATCTGGTTGATGGCTGCGTATGCTTCGTCGTTGGGAGTGCTGTTGAGTTCGTTCAGCGCTTCGGCTTTGATGAGCAGCACATCCGCATAACGCAGTATGGTACGGTCGATGCTGCGGGTAAGATTTGTTGTCAGGATGTTGGCTGTGTCAATATACTTGCGGAAACGCGGAAAACCAAACACGAAATACTCGTCCTTTTCGGGATTGTAGAGCGTTTTGGCATAACTGCCGCTTTTACGCTGGTCGAGGTCGTCGAATTTGTTGTAGAACGATATGTTCGATATAACCAGGTGAGGCGTTTCCTGACTGAAACCCGTAGCAAAGGAACAGTGAGCAAGGTGATTTCCACCGTCTCCGGCACTCTGCTGTGATTCGACGTGATGTGCCGAAAAGATATTCTCTTTGCCGTTGCGCCTGGCTGTATTCCAGTTTTCGAGAAACTCTTCTTCGAGCGAATAGCCTTTCACATTATTGGCGGCTGCAACGGCTGCTGTTAATCGCGCTGTTTTATTTTGTCCATTTCCGTCTGGCGAAGTCTGTGCCCACACCAAATTAACCTTTGCCAGCAAGGCATAAGCGGCGCCGTTTGTGGCACGTCCCTTGTCGGTTCCCGAATACGATTCGGGAAGAACGCCGGATGCGGATGCGTCGGTCAAATCCTGAACAATCTGCGTGTAAACATCGTCTATCGGGGCGCGAGTTGCACCTATACCTTCGTCTTCGTGAAGAACAATCGGCACATCGCCGAAAAGTTGCACGAGATAGAAATAGTAGTGCGCTCTCAGAAATTTAGCCTCGCCAATGAGCCTTGTTTTTAGCCCGTCCGTAATATCGGCTGCGGAAATCTTGTCGATTGCCGAACTTGCAGCGGTTACGCCTGTAAAGAGCGTTGTCCATGCGTCGTCTATATTTCCGTTGCTCGGAGTAAATTGAAACGTGCCTAATTCCGCTCCGCCGCCGGAAGTTACATTTTCGCCGCACTGCGTAGCGTCGGCAGGCAACTCGATAAGGTACGAAGAGTTGGAACTGAAATCGGAATTTGGAACATACACGCCATTGATAAGGGCTACGGCGTCGTTGTCCGTCAGTGGGAAATTGCTTCCCGTCAGAGCGCTCTCCGGTATCAAATCCAATTCGTTGCAAGAAACAAATCCGGCGAGCAGTAACAGTAAGGTCGATATACAGTGTATCTTTTTCATCGCTAACATATTTATAAATTATTATTATTGTTGATTCTTAATTAAAATGAAACGGTCGCTCCAAAACTAAATGTTTTTGACGAAGGATAGGCGCCCAAATCAATTCCCTGATACAGGCCGTCTGTTTCGTCGCCTCCATAATAGGATGCTTCGGGGTCGTAACCTCTATATTTCGTTAGGGTAAGCAGATTTTGAGCGGAACCGAACAGCCGCACTTTGAAACCGGGCGCACGGGCAAGCTTTACAGGCAGCGTATAGCCAAGCGTAAGATTTTTCAAACGCAGGTATGACGCATCTTCAATATAACGGCTGTCCAAATTTAAGTTCGGTGTTGCGATAGCCCTTGGGACGGTGTTCGACGGATTTGTGGGCGTCCAGCGGTCGCGAAGAGTTCCGGCGGCATTGTAGTATATTGACGTTGCTTCGAGCGTATGCTGAAACGCATTGTAGAGCTGGTTACCGTAGCTCCCCTGAAAGATTGCCGAAAAATCAATGCCTTTGTAATTCAGCGTGGTTGAAAATCCATAAGTGAATTTCGGCTGCGCATTACCCAACACTACTTTGTCGGAAGTGTTGATAACATTGTCTTCGTTTTCGTTTTGGTTGACAAATTTCGGGTCGCCGGCTTGCAAATCGCCGCTGAACCATGAGGGCTTCGGCGCTGTTTGCGCTTCTTCTTCCGTCTGTATTACGCCGTTGAAAACATATCCGTAGAACGTACCCAGCGGTTCGCCTACCTTCACAATCAACGGATCTACGCCTTCAAGCGTACGCAGTCCGTTTACATCGACGTCAAACACAGGGAAGAAGTAAGGCTGTCCGCCCAGGCTTGTTATCTTGTTGATGTTGCGTGCGATATTGGCGTCGAAAGACCATTGAAAATCTTTTGTGTCAATAATATTGACGTTCAACCCCAATTCTATCCCCTTATTGGTTACGCTTCCCACGTTTTTCAGCGTCGAAGAGAATCCGCTTGAAATTTCCAGCGGTATTTCTACCAGCAGGTCTGAGGTTTCCTTATAATAAATGTCTGCCGACAGGTTTAATTTGTCTTTCAACAGTCCGAAATCAAGACCGGCATTGTAACTTGTGGTTGTTTCCCATTTCAGGTCGGAGTTTATCCGATTGTTCCTCAGATAAGCGGTAACCAGATTTCCACCGAAGGAATAGTTGCGTGTACCGTAAGTGTCTTCATATTTGTAATCTCCGATTTCCTGATTGCCGACCGTTCCGGCGCTCACGCGCAGTTTCAATGCGCTGACAACGCTCTCTTCGTTGAAAAACGCTTCTTCGTTGATGTTCCACGACAGTCCCAGCGAAGGGAAATATCCCCAGCGGTGATTTTCGGCGAATCTCGAAGAACCGTCGGCACGGAATGTCGCCGTAAGGTTATAGCGTCCGAGCAGAGAGTAATTGACCCTTCCGAGCCACGAGTTCAACACCGATTCGCTGCTTCCCGACACAGGCGCTATACGTCCCGCACCGGCGGCAAGATTGTGGTATCTCAACGATTCGTTAGCAAAATCTGTCGCCGTAGCGGTAGCATATTCGATGTATGCTTTCTGGGTGGTGTAACCGGCAAGTATGTTGATGTAGTTAGCCTTGTTGATTTGCTTGCTGTAATTGAGCGTAAACTCCGACTGCCACGAGTTCGACCGCTTGTTGCCGACAGCGCCGTAACCGTTCACTAAAAGCCCGACAGCCGAAGTCGAAGGGGCATAATAGTTTTGGACAGTGTTGCTGATGTTTGTCCCGACGTTCAGTTTCGCAACCAGCGACGGCACAATGGTGTAAGCGGCAACGAAATTCCCGAGTGCATTGACGTTTTTCGACTGCGAGGTTGTCTCCAGCAAGTCCGAAATCGGGTTTACAGCCTTGTCGCCCAAATGGAAATCGCCTTCCGCATTGAGCGAGGACTGGAGGTAATTATACGACCCGTCTTCGTTGTAAATCGGCACAACGGGCGGTATGCGCAACGCATAGTTGAAAGGGTCGGAAATGCTTCCGTTGGAATACTTGTTGTTCAGATTGGTCAGGGTATTTTGCCATGCGTTGCTGATTGAGAAATTGACGGCAACATTCAGTTTCTTGAACAGATCTCTTTCGAGATTAACACGTCCGGCATATTTGTCGAAATCGGTATTTCGGATGATACCGTTCTGCCGGGTGTAATTACCCGATATGAAAAACCGTGTTTTTTCGTCACCTCCGCTGATAGAGAGTTGATGGTTTTGCGTCCCTGCTTTGCGCAAAGCGGCGCCTCGCCAGTCGTACTCTTTTGTTTCTCCGAAGGGATACGGGTCTTTATGGATGTCGTTGTACAGCGAAATCCATTCGGATGCGTTGAGCAGATCGATGTCCTTGCTTATCTGCTGCCATCCCGCCGCACCCTGATATTCGATGTGCGTAGCGCCGCGTTTGCCTTTCTTTGTAGTGATAACGATGACGCCGTTAGCGCCGCGCGATCCGTAGATTGCCGTTGCGGAAACGTCTTTCAGTACTTCGATTGACTCAATATCGCCGGAATTGATTCCCGTAAGCGGATTCAGTCCGCCGTTGATAGCGCCGATTCCCGTACGCGTCGAACTGTTGTCGTTGTAGAGAATGAATCCGTCAATTACATACAGCGGCTCGTTTCCGCCGGTGATAGAATTTCCGCCACGGATGCGTATGCTCGACGTCGCGCCCGGCTGTCCGGAACTTTGCGTAACGTTCAGTCCCGCGACCGACCCGCCCAGCGACTGGTCAAATGAACTTGCAATCTGCGACAGCGTCCGTCCGGAAATCGTCGAAATTGCGCCCGTGAGTTCCTTCCGTTTCTGCAAGCCGTAGCCGACAACCACCACGCTGTTGAGATAATTAACATCATCTTGCAAGAAAACTGCGATCGGTTCGGAGGATTCGTACACATCCAGCAGTACGGTTTTGTACCCGATGTAACTTACCGAAATGGCGGCGGGAAGCGAAGCGGCTACAACCGTAAATTTCCCGTCGGCGTCCACAGCAGCGCCTGTTTTTTCGTTAGTCAAAAATACATTCGCTCCGATAACCGGCTTGTTTGTAGCCTCGTCCAATACATATCCGCTGATTTCAACGTTTTGAGCAAACGTCCATTCCGAAACGGCGGATAATAATACTACACAAAAAACTGTGTGAAATCGAAAAAAAAGATTTACCTTTGTCATAACTTTTTATTAGTTTAAAGAGTTTAGAGTGTTAGCGTCCTCCGAATTACCATCCTACCGGTCTTGACGAGGACGCTTTTTATTTTGAATACGGTGACAAAGGTATCGGGTTTAAAAATAGCGTACAATACCTTATTTGTGGTATTTTTTCATTGGAAATGAATTATGGAATTATATTTTGATAAACGACACGGTAAAATAGTTGAAATTATCGCGGAAGAAGCCGATAAACTTCAAATGGAAACTTATATTATAGGAGGTTATGTGAGGGATATATTCCTGCGCAGGGCTTCCAAAGACATTGATGTGGTTTGCGTTGGAAGCGGTATTCGGTTGGCGCAGTCGGTTGCAGGGCAACTGGGAACGCAAGCCGCTTTATCGGTATTCAAAAACTTCGGGACGGCGCAAGTCAAATATAAAGGTACGGAAATAGAATTTGTCGGCGCACGAAAGGAATCCTATAACCGTAACTCCCGCAAGCCGATTGTGGAAAACGGCACGCTGGAAGACGACCTGAAACGCCGCGATTTCACCATAAATACCCTGGCTATCCATATTAATAAGGAGAACTTTGGGGAATTAATCGACCCGTTCAACGGCTTGCAGGATATGAACGACCTTTTGATTCGCACGCCTCTTGACCCCGATATTACGTTCTGTGACGACCCCTTGCGGATGTTTCGCGCCATCAGGTTTGCCTCCCTGTTGGGTTTTTCCATTTATCCCGAAACGTTTGAAGCAATAAGGCGAAACAAAAACCGCATTGAAATTATTTCTAAAGAACGGATTGCAGACGAATTAAATAAAATTATCCTGTCGCCATGCCCTTCGGTCGGGTTTGAATTGCTGGACAAAACGGGGCTGCTGGAGATAACGCTTCCCGAGCTGGCGGCATTGAAAGGCGTAGAAACCAAAGAAGGCGTCGGCCATAAAGACAATTTCAGCCACACGATGAAGGTTTTGGACAATCTGGCACAGACAAGCGACAAACTCTGGCTGCGTTGGGCGGCACTGTTTCACGACATAGGCAAGCCGCGCAGCAAACGCTTCGATCCTAAAACGGGGTGGACTTTCCATACCCATGAATATATCGGAATGAAGATGTTGAAAGAAATTTTCCGGCGGATGAAATTCCCGCTTGGCGATAAATTAAAATATGTTGAGAAATTAATACTCCTGCACATGCGCCCGATTGCTTTGTCGGACGATGAAATAACCGATTCGGCAATTCGCCGCTTGCTGTTTGAGGCCGGCAGCGACATTGACGACTTAATGCTCCTGTGCGAGGCGGATATTACCTCCAAAAATCCCGGAAAAGTGCGGCAATTCCTCGCCAATTTCAAACTGGTACGGAGCAAATTAAAAGAAATAGAAGAAAAAGACCGTATCCGCAATTTCCAGCCGCCTGTCGACGGACTGCAAATCATGAACATGTTTAATCTCCCGCCCGGCAAGATAGTTGGAGAATTGAAATCGGCCGTCAAAGATGCAATTCTTGATGGAATAGTCCCCAACGAATATAAGGCGGTTTATGATTTTTTGGTGGAAAAGGCAGGAGAGAAAGGATTGGAGGTCGTCAGTCGCGACCCGCAAAACACTGCAACTGTTTAGCCGCCGCCCCCGTCATTGCGAGCCCTCACTACGTCATTGCAAGGACAAAGTCCGAAGCAATCCAGGAAAAGAAAAACCGTCATTGCGAACTGCAAAGCAGTGAAGCAATCCAGCAAAAAACCTCATTGCCTCAGCGAAACTCGCGGCAACCCACACAAAAAAACCAAAGCCCCCCAGTCGGGAGGCTTTTTCAAAATCCAAATAAAAAAATTAAATTGTTTATATGTTTTATTTATTTCATGCTTTCGGGCCGGCCCGAAAACGTTTTTTCACCTTGAAAGTTACTTGCGGGCCGGCCCGAAAACGTTTTTTGACCCCGAAAGTTACTTTCCGCCCGGCCCGAAAACATTTTTTGACCTGAAAATTACTTTCCGCCCGGGCGGAAAACGTTTTTTGACCCCGAAAATTACTTTCCGCCCGGGCGGAAAACGTTTTTTGACCCCGAAAGTTACTTTCCGCCCGGGCGGAAAACGTTTTTCACCCCGAAAGTTACTTTCCGCCCGGGCAGAAAACGTTTTTTGACCCCGAAAATTACTTGCGGGAACATGTTTATCCGGAAGATGTTATTGAAGATTATCTATGGAGAAGTTATCCTGTT
>JAIRKG010000002.1 GCA_031260235.1 Dysgonamonadaceae bacterium
ATTTTTGTCTTCATAAATTATAAAATTAAAAATTATTATTTGAATGTTGTTTTCGACTGCAAAGATAACCATCATTTTTTAATTTGCAAATATATTTGAAAGAAAACAGATGGTTTTTCCGGATTGCTTCGGCTTCGCCTCGCAATGACGTGCGCGCGTGGTCGTCATTGCGAGCGAAGCGAAGCAATCCAGAAATCACGTTATTATAAGCGGCGAAACAATCCAGAGAAAAGCAACCTCTTTTCCACCCCTCTCCCAACCTTGCTTTCGTATTAGAAGCAAGCGGCAGGTCACACCTGCTCGAGGCGGCAGGTCGCATCTGCTCGAGGCGGCAGGTCACACCCGCTCGAGGCGGCAGGTCACACCCGCTCGGGGCAGCAGGTCGCATCCGCTCGGGGCAGCAGGTTTATACAACAGTCAGTTCCTTGTGGAATGTAATAGAACGGGGATCTTTCAAAAACTTTGCCGTATTGGCATACTGCGTTGTAATCTTTAATATTACCTGTTCGCCGGCGGGCATCTTGGGGGCAATAATCAGTAGTTCAGATGGGTGATTGGTGATGATGTATCCTGCCGGAACTTTGTAGGTTGAACCGGTTTCAAGGCTGATAAACTCAATGCCTATTTCTTTGTTGTCGCCGGCAATCTTAATGTTGTGTCCGGTGATTTTCACCGTACCGCCTTGCGTTACCTTCTCGTTGCTCGTGTTGGTTTGCACGTCGTGGATATAGTCAATGTGTATCTGTAAACGGGCTTCAACATGACGCAAAGACACCTTTTTCACTGCTTCGATAATTTCTTTCGACGGCGTTATTTTACAGTCGGCTTCTTTCGGATATTCGCCGTCTTTGAATGTGCCGGGAATTGTGGCGTGGTAATGCCCCAATGTCAGCGTTGCTGCGTCTCCGTTTGCAATCCATTCCAGAAGAATTTCCGTTATGGCTTCGATAAGGGCGAGGGCTTCCGGTTTACTGACGCCGATGTTGCGACTTGCAAGAGCGTTTGCAAGGTCGCTGTCGGTATGCGTTCTTTGGTTCACAACCCGCGCAAGTCTTTCATTCTCATTCTTAGTTAAAGGATTGTTTGCTAATACGTAATCGATTGTCTTCATTTTCTTTTATATTTAATGGTAAAAATTTGTTTGTTAAATTCAAGGGCAAAGATAGGAAACAGAAATTAATTCTCGCTCGCAATGACGGGGGTGGAATTGCAATGACGGCTGCGGCGTGGCAACTATTTACGTTATTAAAGGATATTCAATATTAGTCAGAAACAGAGCATTCGCCGGCGCAGAACTCCCCGCTTTGCCCCGGTCTTTCGACAGGATAACTTCGCGGAAATCTTCTACCGATAACTTTCCCCGCCCAACGTCCAACAATGTACCGACAATGGCGCGCACCATGTTCCGCAAAAAGCGGTCGGCTGTAATCGTAAACACCCAAACGCCGCTTTCCTGCGTCCATTTTGCCTGAACTATCCGGCAACAATTGGTTTTAACGTCTGTATGCAACTTGCTGAAACTCGTAAAATCGGTATATTCGGAAAGTACGGCGGCTGCCTCGTTCATCCGGTCGAAATTCAACGGGCGGTTGAGGCGGTAGTAAAAAGGATGGTTGAAAGGATCTTTGTGAAAGGCTACATAATATTGATAAGTTCGCGAAACAGCGTCGAATCGGGCATGCATTCCAGACGACACTCGGAGGATTTTTTGAATGAAAATGTTGGGGGGGAGGAGGCAGTTTAGTTTATCGGTCAGTTCGACAGGCTCGCCGACCGGTGTAACCAACCCTGCCGGCGAACCAGCCCAATCGAAATGCGCAACCATCATACGGGCATGAACACCCGCATCGGTACGCCCCGCGCCGGTAATCGAAACAGGCTGTCGCAAAAGAATACTTAACGCATCTTCTATCTTTTGCTGCACCGAAACGCCATTGGACTGGTTTTGCCATCCGCAGTAATTAGCGCCGTTATATGACAGGTAGATAAAATATCTTTCCATGATAGCAGTAGGGCAAACGCATTTTAATTTGGCGGACTCCTAAATTATCAAGGATATTTTACAGCATTAAATATTCCGCTATTTGCACAGCATTGAGTGCCGCCCCCTTTTTAATCTGGTCGCTTGTGCACCAAAAAGAAAGCCCGTTCGGATTGGAAATATCCTTGCGGATGCGCCCGACGTAAACAGGATCGTGTGAAGCGGAAAAAAGTGGTGTTGGATATAATTTTTCGGCAGGATTATCCTGAACGACAACGCCTTCCGCCTTTTTAAGCGCAACGGTGGCTTCTTCTATTGAAATCGGGCGTTCGGTTTCAATCCAAATCGCTTCCGAATGGGCACGCAAAACAGGAACGCGCACGCAGGTCGCGCTGACCTCCACCTCAGAGTGCAGAATTTTCCGTGTTTCGTTGTGCATTTTCATTTCTTCCTTCGTATAACCGTTTTCCAGAAAAACATCAATATGAGGAATCACGTTGAAAGCCAACTGGTATGCAAATTTTTCAACCACAGGCTTTTCTCCCGCGGCAATTTGTTCGTGTTGTTTGATTAGTTCGGCCATAGCAGCCGCGCCCGCGCCCGACGCCGATTGATAGGTTGCCACGTGAATCCGTTTGATTGGGGAAATATCGTTCAACGGCTTCAAAGCCACCACCATCTGAATGGTAGAACAATTGGGATTTGCGATAATTCCGCGCGGACGGTTTTTTGCATCTTCCGCATTAACCTCCGGAACTACAAGCGGAACATCGTTGTCCATGCGGAAAGCGCTTGAGTTGTCGATCATTACTGCTCCGTATTTCGTGATTGTCTCCGCATATTCTTTTGATGTTCCCGCGCCCGCAGAAGCAAAGGCAATATACACTCCCCTGAAATCGTCGTTGTGTTTCAATTCTTTGACCACGTATGTTTTGCCTCTGAATTGATACTCGCTTCCAGCACTCCGCGAAGAACCAAAAAGCGTTAATTCGTCCACAGGAAAATTTCTTTCATCCAAAACACGCAAAAATTCCTGCCCGACAGCGCCACTTATACCAACAATTGCTACTTTCTTCTCCATAATTTATTAAAAATAATCTATTTTTTTGTTGTTTCAAAAAACTCTTTTATATTTGCACCGCATTTCGGGTAACTTTTATTTGAAGTGCAAAATTAATCAAAAAATATTGACCAAACCAAACCTTTATGAATTATGAACAAATTTGTTTTTCTTGTGCTATTTAGTTTAGCACCACTTGTATCCTTTTCCCAATTATTTAATGACAGCTTGTTTTACGGCAATGGTTCTGCGCAATTAGGAACCTCTTTACATTTGAATGATGCTTCCGACCCTGATCCTAATTTAATTCTATCGGAAAATTTCAACGACGGCCTGTTTTATGGCGACGGTCGTTCCGTTGAATGGACAGGAGACGAAAACAAATTCGTCGTAAACGAATCTAATCAGTTACAGCTAAATACTTCGGGCTCCGGTATTGCGCAGTTAAAGACTTCGTTGGTTTTCTCAAGGAATATGCAATGGGAATGGTGGACAAAACTGGATTTTAATCCATCAACAAACAACTATGCGAGAGTTTTCCTGTGTAGCGACGAAAATAGTCTGCTTGACCCGAACGGACTTTTCATTCGAATCGGTTATACCGATAAAAATGTTAGTCTGATACAGGCTCGAAAAGAGCAAAACAATAGAACCTTAATAAAAGGAACAACCGATCGTTTAAATATAAATCCCGATTCGATTCGAATAAAAGCCACTTTGGATAATAACGGCATTTTCAATTTGTATTCAAAGTTGGACGATGAACCCGATTATGTTCTTGAAGGAAGTGATGATATTTCAGATGAGATTGCAGAAATGTTTGAAAGTAATGTATTTGGAATTGTCTGTTATTTTACTACCTTACGCAGTAATTCGTTTTATTTCGATGATTTTGTAGTACGGGAGTTAGACACCGACCCCAATCCAAATCCAACCTCCATTGAGACTATAAGCATTACCTATCCCGAATTTGACGTAGACAATTATTCCGTCAATTATCGCTTGGATAAACCCGGATATCGCTGCCAGGCATTCGTTTACGACGCAATGGGAAGAAAGGTGAATGTCATTGCGAACAATGAAATATTGGAAACAGAAGGTCAATTGTCCTGGAATGGAAGAGGAAATTCGAACCAACCGCTTGTTACCGGAATTTATATTATTTATATGGAAGTCTATGATATGGCCGGAAATGTAAAGAAATTCAGAAAACCGGTGACTGTGAAGTGAGTAGCAGACGTGGCTTTTTGAAAACAGGTAGTTGGGGATTGCTGCGTTTTCTATTGTGTCGAGAGAAGTAACCGCAGATGCCGCCACCGACTTCGATGAGACTATGACGGTGGCGGATTTACCGATTTTATGGCGGCTACCATTCTTTTCTCTGCAACAGGGGCAATCCTGCCGTTGGGTTTGGTAATCATCATTTGTTTCATACTACACTGGTTTTATAGAAAAGTTACATTAGCTACTTAAATCTGCGAAAGCAATATTCATAATAAAATATTTTATTTATCTTTGCGTTGTAATTACGTTGATTTTTAAAGTGGAACTAAATTCAATGGGATTTAGGAGGCGAAGCTTTATATCAATATTTTTATAATTCATTTGAACATCATTGTTTAACATTGTCTTGTACAATTTTTATTGTTACAAATTGGGATTTGCAGCAATTTTATTTTGGCTTTTTTAAACCTATGGGAACCATCAAAAGTGGTTGGTATGTCATATATACCAAACCGCGTCACGAAAAAAAAGTATTTGAAGATTTAACTCTTCAAAACTGTATCGTCTATTTGCCCTTAATCAATTGTCTTTCACGATGGAACGACCGGCGGAAGATGGTTAAAAAGCCGCTTTTCACATCGTATGTATTTGTATATCTGAATGATGATGCGAGTTATTACCGCGTATTGTCGGTTGATGGATTCGTAACGTTCATCAGTTTTGCCGGAAAACCGGCGATGGTGAAAGATTCGGAAATTGAAATCATCAAGCAATTAATAACCCATTGCCATGAAATCGAACTGCTACAGTCGGATATCCAAATCGGGGAAAAACGGAAGATATTGTTTGGTCCTTTATCGGGATATGATTGCGAAGTGGTATCTTATAAAGGAACGGATAAGATTGTGGCAAGGATAGAATCGTTGCGACAGGATATTATGGCAGAGGTGCCGAGGGAGTGTTTGGTGGGGAAAAATGTTTTTATGGGAATGTAAAAAA
>JAIRKG010000020.1 GCA_031260235.1 Dysgonamonadaceae bacterium
TAATTTATTTACCGTATTATTAATTACATTTATGCTTACTCAATGTCAATCAAAGGCGCAAACTTATTATTCCATTGAAACTTCTTTGGGAAATATCAAAGTGAGATTATTTGAAAACACACCGCTTCACAAAGAAAATTTCGAAAAATTAGTTGCAGAACAATTTTACGACAGTGTTTTATTTCACCGCATTATTCCCCAGTTTATGATTCAAACGGGGAATGGAGCAACAAAAACAGTCAAATCAGGCGAAAGGATTTTCGGAGAAAAAGATTTGGGCTATACAATTCCGGCTGAATTTGTGCCTGAAAACTTTCACAAAAAAGGCGCTTTGGCTGCTGCCCGCACAGGCGATCACGTTAATCCCGAAAAGCGTTCGTCATGCTCTCAGTTTTACATTGTGCAGGGGCGTACTTTTTCCGACGAAGAATTGGACGCGCTTGAAAATCAAATGCACCTGACATTTTCCGAATTTCAGCGGGGCGTTTACAAGGTTATGGGCGGAACACCTTTTCTGGATCAGAACTATACTGTCTTCGGCGAAGTGACGGATGGTTTGGACGTTATTGACAAAATTGCTTCCGTACCAACAGGCGCCGGCGATTGGCCTCTTGCCGATGTTCGTATTATCCGGATTACCAAAGACTGAATGCCGGATATTCTCAATGATGCATATTTTATGAAACAAGCTTTGTCGGAAGCCGAAAAAGCTTTCGACGAAGGCGAAATTCCCATTGGCACAGTGATTGTTTGCGAGCGGAGAATTATTGCCCGCACCCATAACCTGACTGAAATGCTGAACGATGTAACGGCTCACGCCGAAATGCAAGCCATCACGGCTGCCGCTCCCGTTTTAGGAGGCAAATATTTGAAAGATTGCACCTTATATGTAACGGTAGAGCCTTGCCCCATGTGCGCTGGCGCCCTGTTTTGGGCGCAAATTTCTCGAATTGTTTATGGAGCGAATGATGAAAAAAGAGGTTATTCGCAAATTGCTCCTAATCTGCTTCATCCGAAAACGCAGGTTACTGCGGGAATCTTAGCCGATGAAGCGCAGGAGTTAATGAAGCGTTTTTTTATTGAGAAACGGCAAACACATATTTTAAAGAACCGTCGGAAGGAAAATTAAATATAATTTGACGCCCTCAATCAATAAATCGTTTCGTCAAATCTTGATAAGCGTCAATTCGCCGGTCTCTAAGGAATGGCCACCAGCGGCGCACTTCTTCCGATCGCTTCCGGTTGATTTCCACAATCAAATTTTCTTCTTTTTCGGAAGATGCGGCAGCGATGATTTCGCCTTGTGGCCCCGCTACAAAACTGTTTCCCCAGAATTGGATATTTTGCGTTTGTCCCGACGGACCGCTTTCATGTCCTATCCTATTCACTGCTATTACCGGAAGTCCATTGGCAACGGCATGTCCACACTGGACGGTGATCCATGCGTTTTTTTGCCTTTCTTTTTCTGCTTCCTCATCGGAAGATTCCCATCCGATTGCGGTAGGATAGATTAGAATTTCGGCTCCAGCCAATGCCATCAAGCGCGCGGCTTCGGGATACCACTGATCCCAACAAACCATCACGCCTAATTTCCCCAAAGAAGTCTGAATCGGTTGGAAACCCAAATCGCCGGGCGTAAAATAAAACTTTTCGTAATAAGCAGGGTCGTCAGGGATGTGCATTTTGCGGTATTTTCCGGCAATCGAACCGTTTTTTTCAATCACAACAGCAGTATTGTGATAAAGTCCTGTTGCACGTTTCTCAAATAGAGATAAGACTAAAACAACTCCTAATTCCTTGACAAGCACACCGAAAAACTCCGTTGAGGGACCTGGAATAGTTTCTGCCGAATCGAAATGGCACGTATCCTCTATCTGGCAAAAATACAATGAATTATGCAATTCCGGCAAGATAATTAACTGCGCACCACGAACAGCGCAATTCCGAATGTTAGCCGCTAATTTGGCTTGGTTCGCTTGTGTGTCGGTTGTATTGGACTGTTGGATTAAAGCGATTTGCATATTTTTGTTTTTGGTTGCCGCTAATTTACTAATTTTCACTTTTTATTTGTGTCAATTCGTGAAACAATGTTCAACGGTAGCCAATTAGTAGTAGCCCAACAAATGCGACAGGTTATTCGCTTACCACTTCAAAAGGTATATCGACTGAAATATCTTTGTGAAGTTTCACTACGGCTTTGTAGCTGCCGATTTCTTTTACCGGATCTTTAATGAGGATCGATTTCCTATCTACGTCAAAACCACGCTTTGCTAATTCATCGGCGAGTTGGATATTGGTAACCGAGCCAAAAATAGTTCCCGTGGAACTCGTTTTAGCGCCAATGATAAGCGAAACAGCCTCTAATTTAGCCGCTAAGGCTTGAGCGTTTTCTTTGATCTTGTCCAGTTTGTGAGCGCGTTGGCGAAGATTTTCCGCCAAAACTTTCTTTGCCGAATCAGAAGCAATAATCGCTTTCTTTTGAGGAATCAGATAATTCCTTCCATAACCGTTTTTAACGGTAACAACATCATCTTTATATCCAAGATTGATAACGTCTTTTAACAATATTATTTGCATAACTGTTCCTCCTTATTTTATTTCATTAAATCAGTTACGTAAGGAAGCAAAGCCAAGTGACGGGCACGCTTCACAGCCTGAGCAATACGGTGCTGAAATTTCAACGAAGTACCCGTAATCCGACGCGGAAGAATTTTCCCCTGTTCATTCAGAAATTTTTTCAGAAATTCAGGGTCTTTGTAGTCGATAAACTTAAT
>JAIRKG010000079.1 GCA_031260235.1 Dysgonamonadaceae bacterium
CAAGTTGCCATAATTGAAGAAATATTTTTTCTGGACGATACGGTTATACAGGAAGAAGATATTTGGCCGAAAATGGAAAAAGAACTGGACAACTTCCTGAAAAACTTATTAGCCTAAAAATATAAGCCACCGTAGCTCAGTTGGTAGAGCAGCGCATTCGTAACGCGCAGGTCGCAAGTTCAAGTCTTGTCGGTGGCTCTTTCTTAAGTTTCTACCTCACACATCATACCGCTCAAACCGAATATCGCCAACACAAACATCACCTCATATAGGCGAGCATGATCATGGATCCTTCGACGTAAACAGTGGTCGACGAGAGGATTTTGCCGATACGTAAAAAATACTCCATATTTTTATTTTTTTCTTTAATATCAATTTTTTTTTGCAAAATCTTTTGTTGTTAAAAAAAAACTACTACCTTTGCAATCCCTTTTTCCGTATATCTTAAGTGAAATGCATGCGAATAGGGTTTTTTCGGGATATAAGTGTTTTTCCGATGAAAAAATCAAAATGTGAGTGTGTTAAATATTGTCTCCGGATGGAGATCAATTTAATTATTAATTTATGACAGATCCAATTGCAGATTATCTGACGAGGTTGCGGAACGCCATTAAAGCAAAACACCGAGTGGTGGAAATTCCGGCCTCCAATTTGAAGAAAGAGATCACAAAAATTCTCTTCGAGAAAGGCTACATCTTGAATTACATGTTTGTAGAAGAGGGTCCGCAGGGTACGATTAAAATCGCCCTGAAGTATGACTCAGTGAACAAAGTGAATGCGATTAAAACCCTGAAGCGTATTTCTACGCCTGGTTTGCGTCGTTATACAGGTTATAAGGAAATGCCCCGCGTATTAAACGGATTGGGTATTGCCGTACTTTCAACCTCCAAAGGAGTGATGACGGATAAAGAAGCTCGCGATTTGAAGATAGGTGGCGAAGTATTATGTTATGTTTCTTAAAATAAAGGAGGAAGTATGTCAAGAATAGGAAAATTACCCATTACAATACCGGCGAAAGTAACCGTAGAGCGTAAAGATAACGTAATTACGGTGAAAGGGATTAAAGGCGAATTATCGCAAGAAGTTGATCCCGCTATCACTGTTGATGTGAAAGACGGTATTTTAACGGTTTCCCGTCCCAACGACGAACGCCAAAATCGCGCATTGCACGGTCTTTATCGCGCATTGCTCAATAATATGGTTACAGGCGTATCGGAAGGTTACAGGAAAGAGCTCGAACTGGTCGGCGTAGGTTACCGTGTTACGAATACCGGTAATATTCTGGATTTTGCGTTGGGTTACACGCACAATATCTTTTTGCAGTTGCCGCACGAAATCAAGGTGGAAACAAAGAGCGAACGTAATAAAAACCCGCTCATTATCCTTGAATCGGCGGATAAACAATTGCTTGGGCAAGTTTGCGCTAAAATCCGCTCTTTCCGTAAAGTCGAACCTTACAAAGGAAAAGGTATCCGCTTTGTGGGAGAAGAAATTCGCAGGAAATCTGGAAAATCGGCAAGTAAATAAATTATAGTAATATGATAGCAAAGGAATTAAGGAGAATCAAAATAAAACGGCGGGTTCGCGGGAAAATCTCAGGAACTGCCAAACGTCCCCGTTTAACTGTATTCAGAAGTAATAAACAAATTTATGCCCAAGTCATAGATGACCTGACCGGCCGTACTTTAGCCGCCGCTTCTTCCATTGGAATAACGGAAAAAGCACCTAAAAAGGAAGTCGCTTCCAAAGTTGGCGAACTGATTGCCTTGAAATCGAAAGAAGCCGGCATTGAAGCCGTTGTTTTCGACAGAAACGGGTATTTATACCATGGTAGAGTGAAAGAATTAGCAGAATCAGCCCGTAAATCCGGACTTAAATTTTAATAAGCAATGGCAATAAATAATAAAGTAACGACAACAAACGACCTGGAATTAAAAGACCGGTTAGTTGCTATCAACCGTGTAACCAAGGTTACAAAGGGGGGGCGGACTTTCAGTTTTGCCGCAATCGTCGTTATAGGAAACGAAGACGGCATTGTCGGCTGGGGCTTAGGTAAAGCCGGCGAAGTAACAGCTGCAATTTCCAAAGGTATGGAAGCGGCAAAAAAGAACTTGATAAAAGTTCCTGTATATAAAGGAACCATACCTCATGAACAGGTAGCCAAATTCGGCGGCGCACAAGTATTTCTCAAACCGGCTACACACGGTACGGGAGTAAAGGCGGGCGGTGCTATGCGAGCTGTGTTGGAAAGTGTTGGGATTACTGACGTTTTGGCAAAATCCAAAGGTTCGTCCAATCCGCACAACTTAGTGAAAGCGACTATCGCGGCTTTAAGTGAATTAAGAGATCCGGCTATGATAGCCCAAAACCGCGGTATCTCGGTAGAAAAAGTATTTAAAGGTTAATTCGGAGAAAAAGATATGGCAACAATAAAAATCAAACAAGTAAGAAGTCGCATCAAATGTCCGAAAGTTCAAAAAAGAACTTTAGATGCTTTGGGGTTAAAAAAATTAGGCCGTGTGGTAGAGCATGAAGCAAATCCCGCTATTTTGGGAATGGTTGAGAAAGTTAAACATTTAGTGCAAATTGAAAAGGGATAATTATGAATTTATCAAGTTTAAAACCTGCTGTAGGTTCGGTTAAAACGCGGAAAAGAATTGGTCGCGGACCTGGTTCCGGTTTGGGAGGAACTTCTACCAGAGGGCATAAAGGACAAAAATCAAGATCCGGATATTCAAGGAAAATTGGCTTTGAAGGAGGCCAAATGCCTATCCAAAGACGGTTACCCAAATATGGATTCAAGAATATTAACAGGGTTGAATATAAAGCAATTAACTTGGATACTATCCAAGAATTGGCCGATGCCCAACAATTGACAAAAATAGGTATTCCTGAATTAATTAATTCGGGATTTGTGTCGTCTAAGCACTTAGTTAAAATTCTTGCCAAAGGCGCCGTTACTTCCGCATTGGAAGTTACCGCCCATGCTTTTTCCAAAGCTGCCGAAGAAGCAATCATCAAAGCAGGAGGAACAACAGTAAAACTCTGATACGTCAATGAGAGCAATTCAAACTGTAAAAAATATTTGGAAGATCGAAGATTTGAGAAATCGAATCAGTCTTACTCTTCTGGTGATAGTAACTTATCGCTTTTTGTCGGTAATCACTCTTCCCGGCATTGACCCCAAGGCATTGACGTCTTTACATGACCAAACTGCAGGTGGACTTATGTCGCTTTTGGATATGTTTTCAGGAGGCGCTTTTTCCAATGCTTCGATTGTGGCGCTGGGAATTATGCCTTATATTTCGGCATCCATTGTGATTCAGTTACTGGGCATCGCTGTTCCGTATTTTCAAAAGTTGCAAAGAGAAGGTGAAAGCGGGAGGCGGAAAATAAACCAATACACTCGTTATTTGACATTAGTGGTTTTGAGTGTTCAAGCGCCGACTTATTTGATGAATCTGAATCTACAAATGAAACAGGCAGGATCGGCAATTCCAGCGGGTTGGTGGTTTATATTTTCTTCGACCATTATTCTGACTGCGGGTTCAATGTTTGTACTTTGGCTGGGAGAAAGAATCACGGATAAAGGAATAGGCAACGGCATTTCATTTATTATCATGGTAGGTATTATCGCCCGTTTGCCGCAGGCTTTGTATCAGGAAATCCTGTCACGGCTTAACGAAGCGGCCGGCGGTCTTATCGGTTTCATGGTCGAAATTATCGCTTTGTTGCTCGTTATTGCAGGCGCAATATTATTGGTTCAAGGAACTCGGCGCATACCGGTACAATATGCCAAACAGATGATTGGAAACCGGCAATTCGGAGGCGCAAGACAATATATTCCTCTGAAAGTCAATGCCGCCAACGTGATGCCTATTATTTTTGCGCAAGCGATTATGTTTCTTCCAATCACTGCAATCGGATTCGGTTCTGCCGATCCGGATTCATGGTATTATAAACTGTTTGCACCCCTATCCGACCACCAAAGTTTCTGGTATAATTTTATTTTTGCCACGTTGATTATTGTATTTACGTATTTCTACACGGCAATTACGATTAATCCGAAACAAATGGCGGAAGATTTGAAGCGGAACAATGGTTTTATTCCAGGCATCAAACCAGGTAAGAAAACCGCCGAATATATTGATGAAATCATGTCAAGAATAACTTTCCCCGGATCTTTATTCTTAGCGACAGTGGCGATTTTGCCTGCTTTTGCCGGTATACTGGGGGTAAAACAATCATTTGCACAATTTTTCGGAGGAACTTCGCTACTGATTTTAGTAGGAGTTGTGCTGGATACTTTGCAGCAAGTGGAAAGCCATTTGTTAATGCGCCATTACGATGGATTGCTGAAATCCGGAAGAATCAAAGGAAGACAAGGAACAGCTTATTCGTAAAATGATTTATATAAAGACAAATGAAGAAATAGAATTGATGCGTATTGCAAACCATATGGTGGGTGCCACACTCGCCGAAGTTGCAAAGCATATTGCACCAGGAGTTACTACGCTTTATTTGGATAAAATAGCAGAGGAATACATTCGGGATAACGGAGGAATCCCTTTATTTAAGGGATACAAGGGATTTCCCAATGCACTCTGCACATCGGTCAATGATAATGTGGTTCACGGAATACCCGTCACTCAGCCGCTGAAAGAAGGAGATATTGTTTCGATTGATTGTGGAGTGAAAATCAACGGCTACTGTGGAGATTCTGCCTACACGTTTGAAATCGGAGAAGTATCTCCCGAAGTCAAACGATTACTTCAAACAACCAAAGAAGCTTTGTATGAAGGCATTAAATTTGCCGTTGAGGGGAAAAGAGTAGAAGATATATCCCATGTAATCCAGGTTTATTGTGAAAGTAGAGGCTACAGTGTAGTACGCGAACTGGTCGGACACGGTATTGGTAAAAATATGCACGAAGCACCGGAAGTTCCCAATTACGGGAAAAAAGGTTATGGACCTTTGTTGAAAGACGGAATGTGTATTGCAATTGAACCGATGATCAACTTAGGATCGAGAAATGTGAAATTTGAAAAAGATGGTTGGACGGTACATACAAGGGATCGAAAACCTTCTGCGCATTTCGAGCATACGGTTGTCGTCCGTCCGGGGAAAGCCGATATTTTATCGACATTTGAATGGATAGAAGAAATTTTACAGAAAAAATAAATTTATGGCGAAACAGTCAGCAATAGAACAGGATGGGATTATTATCGAATCTTTGTCAAATGCAATGTTTAGGGTCGAATTGAAAAATGGACACGAGATCACAGCACATATTTCCGGAAAGATGAGGATGCATTATATTAAAATCCTTCCGGGTGATAAGGTGAAAGTGGAAATGTCTCCTTATGATTTGTCTAAAGGACGGATTTCGTTTAGATATAAGTAAACAATGAAACAAGTAAAATGTGAAAATAAAGACGGGGCAATAAATAATGGAGTAATCTCGGTTGCTTATTAATTCGTCTTCTAAATAAAGAAAAAATGAAAGTAAGAGCTTCGGTTAAAAAACGTGGCGCCGATTCAAAGCTTGTGCGCAGGAAAAGGCGTTTGTATGTGATTAATAAGAAAAACCCCAGGTTTAAACAACGTCAGGGGTAGTAATTTTTTGCTAAATTTATAAAAATGGCTATAAGAATCATGGGGGTGGATTTGCCCCAAAACAAAAGAGGCGAAATTGCATTGACGTATATTTTCGGTATTGGTCGCAGTTCAGCCAACAAAATCCTGACGGAAGCAGGAATGGACAGAGACATTAAGGTGAAAGACTGGACGGATAATCAGGCATCTGTAGTGCGCGAAATCATCAGTCACAGTTACAAGGTAGAAGGCGAACTTCGCTCTGAAGTTCAGTTGAATATCAAACGATTGATGGATATCGGCACTTACCGTGGGATACGCCACCGTATTGGTTTGCCTGTTAGGGGTCAAAGTACCAAAAACAATGCCCGTACCCGCAAGGGTAGAAAGAAAACGGTTGCTAACAAAAAGAAAGCAACAAAAGGATAATTAACAAATTGACAATTGACAAAGTAGCGCAAACTATTAGTTATCAATTATCAATTATCAATTAAAAAATATGGCAAAAAAAACAGTTGCAACTAAAAAAAGGGTAGTGAAAGTTGATGCAAACGGTCAACTGCATGTCCATTCTTCGTTTAACAACATCATTGTTACCCTTGCAAACAGCGAAGGACAAGTTATTTCCTGGTCTTCGGCAGGAAAAATGGGCTTTAGAAGTTCCAAGAAAAATACGCCTTATGCGGCTCAAATGGCGGCTCAGGATTGCGCCAAAGTGGCTTATGATTTGGGGTTGAGAAAAGTGAAAGCTTACGTAAAAGGTCCCGGTAACGGTAGGGAATCGGCTATCCGGACAATTCACAGCGCAGGAATAGAAGTAACCGAAATCATTGATGTTACGCCGCTTCCTCACAATGGATGCAGACCGCCGAAAAGGAGAAGGGTTTGAGAATAAAAGATTCAAAATTTAAAGATTTAAATAAATAATATGGCAAGATATACTGGACCAAAAACAAAAATTGCGCGAAAGTTTGGCGAACCTATTTTCGGACCGGATAAAGTTCTCAGTAAGAAAAATTATCCACCTGGACAACACGGCAATGGGAGGAAGAAAAAAACTTCGGAATACGGCATTCAATTGCGCGAAAAACAAAAAGCAAAATACACATACGGCGTGTTGGAAAGGCAATTCCGTAACTTGTTTGAAAAGGCTTCTCGCGCCAAAGGAATTACCGGCGAGGTGCTTTTGCAATTGTTGGAATCCCGTTTGGATAACATCGTTTATCGCATGGGCTTGGCTAAAACGCGGGCAGGTGCTCGGCAACTAGTTTCGCACCGTCACGTTGTGGTTGATGGAAAGGTGGTTAACATCCCATCTTACAGCGTAAAACAAGGACAAATCGTGGGCGTTCGCGAAAAAGCCAAATCACTTGAAGTGATTCTCGACAGCGTTTCAGGTATAAACCACGGTAAATATCCATGGATTGAGTACGATCGGAACTCTATGAGTGCCAAATATTTGCACATTCCAGAACGTGCCGATATTCCTGAAAATATCAAAGAACAATTAATTGTAGAGTTATATTCTAAATAAAAAATAATTATAATGGCGATATTATCATTTCAAAAACCCGATAGAGTGTTAATGCTGGAATCGGACAACATTTACGGGAAGTTTGAATTCCGTCCGTTAGAACCCGGTTATGGAATTACAATCGGTAATTCCCTGCGTCGCATTCTCCTGTCTTCGTTAGAAGGTTTTGCCATATCCTCTATTAGAATTGATGGCGTTGAACATGAGTTTTCGACCATTCCCGGCGTAATAGAAGATGTTACAAACATTATCCTCAATCTGAAAAAAGTCCGGTTTAAACAAATCGTGAAAGAACTCGATGGTGAAACAGTAACAATTAATGTTTCGAGAGTCGAAGAATTTAAAGCCGCTGAAATCGGCAAACAACTGAATGGATTTGAGGTTTTGAATCCGGATTTGGTAATCTGCAGGCTGAATAAAGGCGCAAATTTTTCCATTGAAATAACGGTAGATAAAGGTCGTGGCTACATTCCGGCCGAAGAAAACCGAAAAGAGACCGATGCTGTTAATCAGATTGCCATTGATTCAATTTTCACTCCTATTCGCAACGTCAAATATACGATTGAGAACTTCCGCGTGGAACAGAAAACGGACTACGAAAAGTTGATACTTGAGATTTCAACCGATGGTTCTATTCATCCAAAAGAAGCCTTGAAAGAAGCTGCCCGTATTTTGATTCTTCATTTCGCGTTGTTTTCCGACGATAAAATTCATTTGGAAACCACGCATTCCGAATTAGAAGAAGATTTCGACGACGACGCTTTGCATACGCGCCAATTGTTGAAGACGAAATTGGTTGAAATGAACCTTTCGGTCAGGGCGTTGAACTGTTTGAAAGCCGCTGATGTGGAAACTTTGGGCGAATTGGTAAAATACCAAAGGGCAGATCTGCTGAAATTCCGGAATTTCGGTAAAAAATCATTGATGGAATTAGACGAATTACTTAAAACGCTCCATCTTGATTTCGGGATGGATATCGCAAGATATAGATTAGATATAGATTATTAATAACGATGAGACATAACAATAAAATCAATCATTTAGGTCGTACTTATGCTCATAGAGACGCAATGCTTTCAAACATGGCTATTTCTTTGATCAAGCATAAGAGAATTTTTACGACCCTTGCCAAGGCAAAAGAGCTTCGTAAATATATCGAACCGCTTATTACAAAGAGCAAAACCGATACGACTCATTCGCGCCGTGTCGTGTTTAAGAATTTGAGTAACAAATTTGCCGTAAAAGAATTGTTTCAGGAAATTTCCAAGAAAATTGGCGCCCGTCCGGGCGGATATACTCGCATTATAAAAATCGGTAACCGTTTAGGAGACAATGCTACTACTTGTTTTATCGAATTAGTGGATTACAACGAACTGATGTTGAAAGACAAAGCGCCGATAAAAACCAAGACGCGCCGTTCGAGAAGAAGCACGGGAAAAGGCACAGCCGCTCAGGGAGCGACTGTTTCCCTAAAAAACACGGCAGTGGAAGAAATAACAGCGGAAACAGTCGTAGAAGAACCGGTTGCTGAAATTCAGGCTGAAGAAATTCAGATCACTCCGGCG
>JAIRKG010000014.1 GCA_031260235.1 Dysgonamonadaceae bacterium
TGAACTGAGTATCTTCCTGGTAAAGGCAGACCCGACTACGCAGTCCGGTTAAAGTTCCATACCTGTCAAACCACCCGGTTATCTTTTCCGTCCGTTTAATGTGGTTTAGCGGTTTCCCCGACCGTCCGGTCACCCCCCTCACCTCGTCATTGCGCGCCGCGAAGCGGCGCGGCAATCCAGAAAAAAGCGTCATTGCGAGCGAAGCGAAGCAATCCAGGAAAAAAACATGGATTGCTTCGGGCTTACCGCCCTCGCAATGACGAGGTGGGTTCAACGGGCGACACGGTGAAAAATACCATAAACGTGGTATTGTATGGGTAAAAAGGACCCGTTACCTTTGTACTGTAAAAGTTATTAATGTTTTAAAGTTATGAGCACATATGCGGCAAGTGTTTTTTCACCTGCCGTCTTTTTTTACTTCGCCCCGTCATTGCGAGCTACGTAGCAGTGAGGCAATCCGGAAAATCGAATGTAACATTGAACAAAAATTTTTCATATTTTTGCAAAATAATTATAACAAAAATGAACTCGTCGGTTTTCATATTAGCAGATAATCAGGACATCAGTAAAGCTGGAATCCGTTATTTACTGGAAGAAGCCGGTTTTACGGGCAAGATATACGAAGTAGAGAATAAAAAAAATCTGATTCAACGTTTGTCTGAAAACGAAGATGCAACAGTAGTGTTGGATTATACCGATTTTGATTTCAACAATATAGAAAATTTATTAGCTGTAGAATACCGTTTTCAGAGAGTAAGGTGGATACTTTTTTCCGAAGAATTAAGCTATCTTTTCCTGAAAAGAATATATTTGGAAGAAGCGTTCAATATTGTACTGAAAAGTTCTACTCTGCACGAAATCAAACAGGCGCTTGGGTCATCCCGCAGATACATTTGCCCTCAGGTAATGTCGTTCATTTTCGATTCCCATAACGTAAACGACATGGGAAAGCCCGTTTTAACCCCTTCCGAACAGGAAATCCTGAAATTAATTGCATTTGGAAAATCGGTCAAGGAAATTGCCGAAGAACGCTTTGTGAGTATACATACGATTAACACACACAAGAAAAATATCTTCCGGAAATTAGATGTGAACAACATGCACGAGGCGACAAAATATGCAATCCGTTCGGGATTGGTAGACCTTGTGGAATATTATATTTAGCAAAACCGCTTTTTGATGTTTTTTATCTTTCTATTTATTTCAACTGCATAAAAAAATCATTTCCCTTATCGTCAACCAGAATAAAAGCCGGGAAATCGACAACTTCTATTTTCCATATTGCTTCCATTCCCAATTCGGGATATGCCAGACATTCGATACTTTTGATGTTGTCCTGCGCCAGGATAGCCGCAGGACCGCCGATTGAACCGAGATAAAAACCGCCATATTTTTTGCAAGCGTCTGTAACCTGTTGGCTACGGTTGCCTTTGGCGAGCATGATCATGCTTCCGCCATGCGACTGAAAGAGATCGACATACGAATCCATCCGTCCGGCGGTTGTCGGGCCCATGGAACCGGAGGGCATTCCGGGAGGCGTTTTGGCGGGACCGGCGT
Source organism: Dysgonamonadaceae bacterium (assembly GCA_031260235.1). Taxonomy (GTDB): domain Bacteria; phylum Bacteroidota; class Bacteroidia; order Bacteroidales; family Azobacteroidaceae; genus Azobacteroides. The sequence continues at coordinate 1,558 of JAIRKG010000014.1, forward strand.
AATAAATCGGATGGTTTTTGATGTAATCGGGCAGGTCTTCTCCTTTGTCTAAGAGTTCTTTCAGTTTGGCGTGAGCAATGTCGCGACCTACAACGATTGTTCCGTTCAACGACAGGCGGGTTGCTACCGGATAGCGGGTCAGTTCGGCCAAAATATCTTTAATCGGACGGTTGAGGTTGATTTCGATTACTTTTCCTTCCTGATTTTTGCGATATTCTTCGGGAATATATTGCGCGGGATGTGTTTCCAATTTTTCAATCCAAACGCCGGTTTTGTCGATTTTCGCTTTGATATTGCGGTCGGCCGAGCAGGAAACGGCCATGCCGACAAAGCAGGATGCGCCGTGGCGGGGCAAGCGGATAATCCGTATATCGTGAGCCAGGTATTTGCCGCCGAACTGAGCGCCTAATCCGATTTTTTGAGCGGCAATCAGTATTTTGTTTTCCAGTTCGATGTCGCGGAAAGCCTGTCCGCCTTCGTTTCCCGTTGTTGGGAGATGGTCATAATATTTGGTCGAGGCAAGTTTTACGGTTTTCAAACAGATGTCGGCAGATGTTCCGCCGATGACGAACGCGATGTGGTAGGGCGGGCAGGCGGCAGTCCCCAGCGTTTTCATTTTTTCGACAAGGAATTTATCCAGAGACGCCGGATTCAGCAGCGCTTTGGTTTCCTGATAGAGGTAGGTTTTATTGGACGAGCCGCCCCCTTTGGCAATGCAGAGGAATTTATATTCCATGCCGTCGACGGCTTGAATATCAATTTGCGCCGGCAGGTTCGTACCGGAATTTTTTTCGGTATACATATCCAACGGGATTGTTTGCGAATACCGGAGGTTTTCTTCTGTATATGTTTTGTAAACGCCCTTTGAGAGGGCTTCTTCGTCGCCGCCGCCTGTCCAGATCTGCTGTCCCTTTTTGGCGATGATGGTTGCCGTGCCTGTGTCCTGGCAGAACGGCAAAATGCCTTTGGCGGAGACTTCGGCATTCCGCAACATGGTCAAAGCGACGTATTTGTCATTTTCGCCGGCGTCGGGGTCGGACAGGATTTTTGCTACCTGCTTCTGGTGTTCGGGACGCAGATAGAAGGCGCAGTCGTGGAAACAGGCGTTTGCCAATTTTGTTAGCGCTTCCGGCTCGATTTTGAGAATTTCTTTTCCTTCAAATGAGGAAACAGCGACACCGTCGGCGGTTAGTTTGTAGTATTTCGTGTTGTCTTTGCCTAACGGAAAGGGGGGCTGATAGTTGAATGGAGGAGGTGTCATAATTGTTTGTTTTTTATGATTAATGCACAAAGGTACAATAAAAAATCGGAATTATTCCATAGGATATTGTTAGCATCTTCACCTAGTCACCCGGAACTGCGAAGCGGCACGGCAATCCGGAGAAAGAAAACGTCATTGCGAGCCGCGAAGCGGCGCGGCAATCCAGAAAAACCCCCACTTCGTCATTGTAATTCCTGGATTGCTTCGGACTTCGTCCTCGCAATGACGGGGCGAGGTTTTG
>JAIRKG010000036.1 GCA_031260235.1 Dysgonamonadaceae bacterium
CGAAGCGCAAGGTAAGATTTAAACCAGCCGATTGCGCTTGATTTTCCGGCACTACTGGTAAAAATGATTTTCCGAAGGAACGGATTATCTTCCAATATTCCGAAAATATTCATGTATTCTATGATTTCGAGGTTTTTATCCGACGAACTTCCCGCTGTTCGCCGGATGATTTTACCCATGTCGGATACTCCCGTTTTCAATTGGTTCAAAATATCTTTCCTTTCTTCGATGGCTTCTTCTCCAGAGAAATATTGTAACGGCTTTCCGACAATTTTAGACATGATTTTCCAGAAATAATTGTTTTTATTCGGATAAAAGAAATCATACGACCAATTTCGAAGCGTAGGAGGAAACGTTCCGATAATGATGCTTTTAGCTTCTATGGGAATATACCAATTCCAAGGGTGAATTTCTTCGTTCATTGATTTTAATTGTTTTTAGAAAATACAAATATAATGAAAACAAGGAGGAATTATACTTAACCGGATTGTACGTTATTCCGAAATTTCATGAAACAGTTTATACGCATGTTTATGTTTATCCTGATTTGCCTTTTCTTCGCAGGTTGTTCCAGAAAGGAAACCGGTGGAGAAAGTTTTTTGATTTTAAAATCAATCGGAGCGATAGCGAGCTATTCAACTATTTATCGAAAAACGAGCAGGATAACATGCTGAAATCGGAGTTTGGCTGAGTTTTCAAATAATTACCTCCTATATGAAGCAAAATCCTGATACCGTTTTCCGTGAATTAATGGATTTGACCGACTATCAGGATTTGCTTAAGTGCTCTAAATATAAACCTTAAAAAGTTCGTTCTTGATTTGATCGACATAATCAAGTTTTTCCCAGGTAAACAATTCAACCTTCACTTCGATTGGTTGCGAATAATGCGAAGAAAATGTTTTAACAACCGTTTGCGGCTCGCGCCCCATGTGCCCGTAGGCAGCTGTTTCCAAATAGATTGGATTGCGGAGTTTGAGTCTGTCTTCAATGGCTTTGGGGCGCATATCGAAAATTTTGCTCACTTTTTTTGCAATTTCACCGTCGGAACAGGCGACTTTGCTTTTTCCGTAGGTATTGATGAAAATATTCATCGGATCGGCAACGCCAATGGCATAAGCCACCTGCACGAGTATTTCATCGGCAACGCCCGCCGCTACAAGGTTTTTCGCAATGTGTCGCGCCGCATAAGCAGCCGAACGGTCAACTTTCGACGGGTCTTTTCCCGAAAATGCGCCGCCGCCGTGAGCGCCCTTGCCGCCATAAGTATCCACGATAATTTTCCTTCCAGTCAGTCCCGTATCCCCGTGGGGACCGCCAATAACGAATTTCCCCGTCGGATTGATATGATATTTGACGTCATTTCCGAATAACGCCTGAACGTTTTCCGGATACCGGGCTTTCACGCGGGAAACTAAAATGTGGATAACATCCTCCCTAATTTTGCTTTGCATTGCTTCGTTGCTATCGAAATCGTCATGTTGCGTAGAAATAACAATCGTGTCGATTTTTTCGGGCGTACCGTTGTCGTTGTATTGAATCGTCACTTGCGATTTGGCATCCGGACGCAAATACGGCATCAAGTGCAACTCCGTTTTACGGATTTTCGTCAACTCAATCAATAGAGAATGTGCCAAATCGAGCGGCAAAGGCATATAATTGGATGTTTCGTTGGTGGCGTAACCAAACATCATACCCTGATCGCCGGCGCCTTGATTGAGCGGGTCTTCCCGTTCCACTCCGCGGTTAATATCGCCGGATTGCTCATGAATGGCGCTTAAAATTCCGCAGGATTCGGCTTCAAAGCGATATTCGCTTTTGGTATAGCCGATTTTTCGGATAACGCCGCGGACTATTTCGGGAACATCCACGTACGCCGTTGATTTCACTTCTCCTGCTACAACGACTTGTCCGGTAGTCGTTAACGTTTCACATGCAACCTTCGACTGCGGGTCATAGGCTAAAAACTGATCTAATAAAGCATCGGAAATCTGATCTGCTACTTTGTCGGGGTGCCCTTCCGAAACGGATTCGGACGTAAATAAATAACTCATAATACAAATTGTTTTAAAATAAAAAATCCTGTAATTTTTATCAGGAATGTAGGGGATATTTGCAGAAATAACTTGGCCGGTTTTTAGCATTTTTTACTGTGGTTGCAAGCATACAAATTTGTCCACATTCCAAATTCGGGACAAAGGTAATGAAATGTTTCAGATATGCAAGTATTTTTCAAAAGTAGCAATGAAATACTTATACAGAAAAAATCGTTATCTTTGCAGCGAATATTTAAGGATATTAGCACACCCTTTCGCGCTCAAATCCAGTTAAAAATTGATTGCTCAATGAAATTCATCCTGCTTATTATTTTGTTTCTTTTTTTTATGGGGGTTTTCTTCGGATTCTCCATATTCCGGTTTTTTTTTAAGAGACTGCTCCCAAAACAACCTCAACAATCTCAAAACAGATCGACGCAACGCCAATCTGCATCACAATCTGCGAAAAAGAAAAAGATTATCAGCCGCAACGAGGGCGAATATGTCGATTTTGTGGAAATAAAGGATCAAAACAGTACAACTGCCGGCCAGCGCTGATTTGTAATCAATATATTATACTCTGTCGCAAATGTATTGCAAACGATACATTATTAACCGTTAAACATATATTTTCGCAACAATTTACTTGAGCGCCTGTTCAATATCGGCGATTAAGTCGCTGACATTTTCGATGCCTGTCGAAAAACGGATTAGAGTATCAGTGATACCCACTTGTTTACGGATTTCTTTTGGTACCGACGAGTGCGTCATGACCGACGGTAATTCGATTAACGATTCAACGCCTCCAAGACTTTCGGCTAATGCAATGATACGAAGTCGTTCAAGAAACGCTTTGGCATCGGACTGGTTGCCGGCGATTTCGAACGACAGTATACCGCCAAAACCTGTCGACTGCGCTTTTGCAAGAGCGTGTTGAGGATGACTTTCGAGACCGGGATAAATCACCTTTTTCACTTTCGGATGTTGAAGCAGGTAGCCGGCAACGGAAAAAGCATTTTGTTGATGCTGTTCCATTCGCAACGCCAGCGTTTTGACGCCTCGCAATGTCAGATACGAATCGAAAGGCGAAAGCACTGCGCCGATAGCGTTTTGGTGATATTGCAGTTTTTCGTAATAATCGGGATTGTTGAGCAGCAGAGCGCCTCCCAACACGTCGCTGTGTCCGCCGATGTATTTTGTCGAACTATGTACTACGATATCGGCGCCCAGAGCGAGCGGTTTCTGGAAATACGGAGACAGGAAAGTATTGTCGACTACAAGTACAAGTTTGTGAGCGTCGGCGAGCGTTGCAATTTTTGCAATATCGCAGATTTTAAGCAGCGGATTTGATGGCGATTCAATCCAGATTAGACGTGTTTGCGGCAGGATAGCCTTTTCGACAAGCGAGACGTCGGTTGCATCGACAAAAGTTACGTCGATGTTGTAGTTGTTGAAAATATTGTTGAACAGCCGTTTTGTTCCTCCGTAGAGATCGTCGAACGCCACAATATGGTCGCCGCTTTTCAGGAGAGCGGTCAGGAGAGTTGTTTCGGCGGCGAGTCCGGAACTGAATGCCAGTCCGTAATCGGCATTTTCGAGCGCTGCAAGTTTTGTTTCGAGTGCTTTACGTGTCGGATTCAAACTGCGTACATATTCATAACCGGCAGTCGGGACGTTCACTTTTTCACGTGCAAAAGTGGTAGACAGATGAATTGGAGCAACGACATCGCCTGTCGCTCCCTCGCGAAAATCGGGATCTTCGCCTGCGTGAATGGCTTTTGTTGCAAAGCCCTGTTGTAATTCTTTGATACTCATTTTCTGTAATAATTTGTTCGGTGTAAATAATTGATAAAATCGATACGTGTAATCAGTCCTTCAAAACATCCTTCCGGACCTTCGACGATTGCAACCATTCCATTGTCGAGTATCTGTAACAGTTCGGCGGTCGAAGCCGTGTGTGCGACGGTCACCAATTCTTTTTTCATTATCTTTTCTACCAGCGTTTCGGTTGTATGAATACCGGAATTTAACGCCAGCAGCAAATCCGATTCGTCGATAATGCCGACGATTTTTTTGTTTTCCATGACCGGAATTTGCGAGATGTCATAGAGTTTGAAACGTCCGTAAACAGTTTTCAGTGTATCTTTCGGACGAGTGTAAATGATGGCGTTGTCGGCAAATCGTCG
>JAIRKG010000046.1 GCA_031260235.1 Dysgonamonadaceae bacterium
ATGTCAATAAAATTTTTATGAAAAAGAATTGCTTAGCATTTATATTCATTTTGTTATTCACCGGCAGTCTGTACAGTCAGAATGTCTATAAAGAAGCTGTGGAGAAGACAATAGGAACAGAAACCTATCTGTTTTCAACTAACCCCGAAGGTCATGTCAAAAACAAGAGAAACAGTATCGGGATTGATAACGTGATTGATAACTGGTGTGATACTTGGCGAGTAGATAGTTCCAAGCCCGGAAATGCATCTATAGATTCGATATTTAAATCTGCTTTCGCAAAAGACAAGTTGAGGGAATGGGTAGAAAAAGAGATTGCATTTTCGCTTCAATTGTATTGCGACGCCAAAGGAAATGTATTGGAAGTTGAACTTTTTGGCAGAAATATGCAATCTTTATCATTAGAAGATATTGTCAAAATTGAACAGACCGCAAAAAAATGCAAGTGGAAATTTTATTTTACCTGTCCCGATACAAAATATTATTTGATAGGTAAAAGAGTACAAATCTCAAAGCTGGCAGAATGAAACGCAACATGATTATTCTATTCTTTTTATTGTCTGTTTTGACGTCTGCGCAGGCGCAGGAAACACTGCCCTATAAACCGTGGCAAGAGTTCAACAACGATACGCTTAAATATCTGGAATATAATTTTAATACAAGAGGCACCCAATACAAAGGCAGGACAGTAAAGGAACTGTTCGATGATTTTGAATTGCCGGTTACATTTATTGTTGATTGGATGCTAGGGGACAATGGAATAGTTAGTCTTTATCTGGGTATACATTCCGTACAGGGACAGGAAGACAAACCGAATGATTTGTATGATTATTATGTGGAGATATTTTTTGCAAATCCGCTTTTACCTGATGATTTCAGGAAAGTATATGATCATAGAATCAGCACCAAATGGACGCCCCAAGTATACGAATTTCTAAAAGACTTGGAGCTATCGAGAACAGGTAGTAATCCTTATATCATTGAACGGCGTAAGCGAGAAGCAGAAAAAACAGGTAATTGAAAAATGAAATATAAAATGAAAAGAAAAACAATCCATTTCTACGCAGTAAGCATCCTGTTGCTGCTGCTTTTATGTCCGGTTACGGCAACCGCCCAAACCGTGAAAGGGCGCGTCTATTCTCTCGAAAAGGGCAAGAAACTTCCCCTGCCGGGTGCAAGCGTCTATTTTGCAAATGAAACCGGCGGCGCGGTAACCGATGGGCGCGGCGCTTTCCAAATCGAAAAGCAGGCCGAAGGCGGCAAGTATCTCATAGCCGGTCTCGCAGGATTTACTTCCGACAGCGTTTGGGTAACCAAAGCCCAAAGCAACCTCGAATTTGTACTTGTCGAAGATATCGAACTGCAAGAGGTAGTCATCAGCAAAGCCCGGCAAGGCACAGTCCTTTCGCGTCTTACAATCGGCAAGACGGAACTCATCACCTCCACCGGAATGGCAAAAATGGCCTGCTGCAACCTTTCCGAAAGTTTTGAAAACAGCGCAACCGTTACTGTCGGTTTCACCGACGCCGTGTCGGGAACCAAACAAGTGCAGTTACTCGGTTTGCCCGGCATATACAGCCAGTTGCTGGCAGAAAATGTTCCCAACATGCGCGGCCTGCTTTCCCCTTTCGGATGGGGATACATACCGGGAAGCTGGATGGAATCCATTCAAGTATCGAAAGGCGCTTCGTCTGTGGTGAACGGTTACGAATCCGTTGCCGGACAGATCAACATGGAACTTAAGAAGCCAAACTACACCGAACCGCTGTTTATCAATGCCTACAGCGATCTGCTCGGACGCTATGAAGCCAACGTCACTTCGGCAACACAGGTGGCTAAAAACCTCTGGACAGGGCTGCTCCTGCACGGTTCCGCAGAAACGGGGACGCACGACTACAACGGCGATACGTTTAGCGATATGCCGGAATCCAAATTAGTTAACCTTTACAATCGCTGGTTCTACCTTAACGAGTCGGGCATACAGTCGCGCACCGGTATCCGGTTTTTGTATGACAACAAGGAAGGCGGACAGCATGACGCTCATTTTAACAACGACGACGACCATAACCACTACCAAACACACCTCAACAACAGGAGTTTTTCGGTCGAAAACAAAACCGGTCTCACAGTCGGCAGCAGGGAAGGACAAAGTTTGGGGATTATCAGCAGTTTCACTTCTTCGGAAGTAAACCTCAATTACGGGAAAAAATCCTTTCGCGGCACGCAAAACTCCTTCTACGGCAATGCCATTTTTACATCCGGCTTCAACGATGCACACCGGTACACGGCAGGTGTGAGCTTTGTTTATGATGATTACGGAACGGATTTTCTGGACAGCCTTTCGTTCAATCTCACTCCCCGAACGCCCCTGAACAGACGGGAAGCCGTTTCCGGCATTTTTGCCGAATATACATTTTCGATAAAAGACCGGTTGGATATTATCCTTGGACTTCGGGAAGACTATAACAGCCGCTACGGATGGCTTTTTACGCCCCGCGCCAACCTGCGATACAGTATCATCGAAGAACTTGTGTTTCGTGCATCTGCCGGTAAAGGATACCGGTCGCCCAACGTTATCGTTGATAATATCGGACTGCTGGCAACGTCCCGCAAGTTCAATCTCGACGAGATAAACGGACTGAACATCGAAAGCGCATGGAATTACGGAGGAAACATCAGTGCCTATATACCGGTGTGGGATAAACAGATCTTAACGATCAGCGCAGATTACTTTCATACGCAATTCCAAAATCAGGCGGTAATTGATATGGAGCGCGATCACAACAGCGTCTATTTTTACAACCATGCCGGAACATCCTCAACCGACGTTTGGCAGGTCGATTTTTCGCTCACCCCTTTCAAAGGATTTGACCTGTTTGCCGCTTTCCGCTATAACGATACAAAAATCACCTACTCGGCAGAAAACGGTCAGCGATATGTCATGGAAAAACCGTTGATTTCGCGCTATCGTGGATTGGTCAATTTGGCCTATGCTACTCCGCTGCGCAAATGGGTATTCGATTTCACTGCACAAATAAACGGACCTTCACGAATACCGGGGCTGAATGGATACGACTCGCAAGTTCGATATTCCGAACAGTTCCCGATCTATTTTGCGCAGGTAACGAAAAATACGAAACGGTTTGATATTTATGCCGGTTCGGAAAATATCCTTGATTTCAAACAGACAAATCCAATCCTGAATGCCGATAATCCTTTTGGTCGGGATTTCGATTCTTCTCTGGTCTGGGGTCCTGTAGTGGGACGGAAAATATATGCCGGCATCAGGTGGCGGATAGGAAAATTGCCTTGATAAGTTAAGAATTAAAAAACAAAAATTAATAAATAATAAAATGAAACAAATCAGATTATTTGCTGTATTGGTTATGGCTGTATGGCTCGCCGCCTGTGGCGAAAACGAGAGCAACAAGCTGGAACAGACCATTTCTTTCGAGGCTTTGCCGCCGCATAACCTGAGTGAAGGAAGTTTTGAACTGCAGGCAAGCGCTACGTCGGGACTGCCGGTTACGTTCCGCAGCAGCAACCCTCTCACGGCTTCCGTCAACGGGCGGACGGTTACGCTCCGAAAAGCAGGTTCCCTCAATATTACCGCCTCCCAGCAGGGAAACGACTCCTGGTATGAAGCGCCCGACGTGGTGCGCCCCCTGATTGTCGGCGAAGACAACAACCCCGGCAAAAAGGACCAGACAATCACCTTCAATCTGAACGATACGGAATGGAAATCCAGTTATGGAGCTTTAACGCTTGAAGCTACCGCTTCGTCCGGTTTGCCGGTTACATTCACATCGAGCAATCCTGAAATAGCAACCATAGACGGAAACATACTTCAGTTGCAAGACGGCAGATACGTAGATTTTTCCATAATGCTTACCGCCACGCAGTCCGGCAACAGCGAATACAATGCGGCGCCGCCGGTATCAAAAGTAATCAGCGTAGAGCACGACACGCATTAAAAATAACCGAATATTCGCACTATTTATAAACAAATCAACAAATAAACAAACAAATGAAAATGAAACAATTTTTTGGATGCCTGATGGCAATGTCTATGCTTGTAAGTCCGGGAGTAGCTCAGGACAAAAAAGAAGGGAAAAAGAAAAAAACGGAAGAGGTTACTTTTGTCGTCAACTTGTTTTGCGAAAAGTGTAAAGCCAAGATAGAACGACATATTTCATGGGAAAAAGGAGTAAAAGACCTGACCGTTGATCTGGATAAAAAAACCGTTACGATCCAATACGATCCGTCCAAAACGAATGAACAAAAACTGAAAGAAGCAATCGAAAATTTGGACTATACTTGCGGAATAGACGAAGAAATTGATTAGATCCTTGTGATTCCGCTTCGCGGTTCGCAATCCCACCGCGTCATTGCGAGGCGAAGCGAAGCAATCCAGAAAGAAACAACCCCGTCATTGCGAGGGCAAAGCCCGAAGCAATCCAGAGAAAAAACCGCCCTCATTGAAAATTAATCCTGCGGGGGGAGACTTCCCCCGCTGGCTTAACGACTAACGCCGCTCGTATTCGAAGAATGAGAAGGGATAGCGATTTGCTTCGTCGGCAGGAAAAGTTTCCCGACTCGTTTCCTGCCAAAAGGAGAAATCTATCGGCGGAAAGAAAATATCCGCGTCGGGAAAATCGGCGTATATTTTGGTAAGATACAGTTTGTCGGCAATCGGCAAGGCTTGTTCATAAATCTGCGCACCGCCGATGATAAACGTCTCTTCTGTGGTAAGAAGTTTGATAAGAGCATAATCCAGTGACGGATATATTTCTGCCCCTTCTATTTTCAAATCAATATTTCGGCTGATAACAATATTCCGGCGATTGGGAAGAGTCCCTGTGGGTAGCGATTCAAACGTTTTTCGTCCCATAATAACCGGATGACAGGATGTGATTGCTTTAAAATGCTTCAAATCGGACGGTAAATGGCAAAGCAAGCCGCCGTTCCTGCCGATTTCACCGTTTCTTCCGACGGCAGCGATTACTGAAAGAATCATACGGCGACCTCCCCTTTGATATGTGGATGAGGATCATAACCGACTAATTCAAAATCTTCATACCGGAAATCAAGAATACTTTTTATATCAGGGTTGATTTTCATTTCAGGCAGCGGGCGGGGTTTACGAGTCAGTTGTAATTTCACCTGTTCCATGTGATTGTTGTAGATATGCGCATCGCCGAAAGTATGTACGAAATCGCCTGCATGCAAGCCCGTTACCTGTGCAACCATCTTCAACAACAGGGCATAAGAGGCAATATTGAACGGCACTCCCAAAAAAATATCCGCACTCCGTTGATATAATTGCAAAGAAAGTTTTCCGCCGGCAATATAAAACTGGAAAAAGCAGTGGCAAGGCGGCAGTTTCATTTGAGGAATATCAATCACATTCCATGCGCTGACAATGATTCGCCGCGAATCGGGGTTGTTTTTAATAGTATGAATTACTTCGCTGATTTGGTCGATATGTCCTCCCGAATAATCCGGCCACGAGCGCCATTGATGGCCATATACGGGGCCTAAATTGCCGTCCGCATCTGCCCATTCGTTCCAGATTCGCACGCCGTTTTCGTTCAGGTAACGGATGTTGGTATCTCCTTTCAAAAACCAAAGCAGTTCGTAAATAATGGATTTCAAATGCAGTTTCTTGGTTGTCAACACCGGAAAACCTTCTGCAAGGTCGAATCGCATTTGGTGGCCGAAAATGCTTTTCGTTCCGATGCCTGTGCGGTCTTCTTTTTCTACGCCTTCGGACAGTACTCGCTTTAATAAATCTAAATATTGTATCATTTGTGGGGGAATATAAATTCTTTAGCATTTTCACTTCACAAAGGTACAAACTATATTATAATAATCGCTACCTTTGCCAATCAGTCAAAAAGCAAATGTATGGCAACTTCAAAAAAACCGCTTATTTTAATTACTAATGACGACGGGGTTAATGCTTTAGGCATTACAAAATTAATAGAATCTATAGCGCCCTTGGGCAAAGTAGTAGTCGTAGCGCCCAACCGCCCGCGTTCGGGAATGTCAAGCGCTATTTCGTGTATCGACCCGATTCGGGTTTCGCTGTTGAAAGACGAGGGCGATTTGACGGTTTATTCCTGTACGGGCACGCCGGTCGATTGCGTTAAAATAGGATTTGACCGGCTGTTAGATCGCAAACCCGATTTGCTTGTTTCGGGCATCAATCACGGTTCCAACGCGGCAATCGCTGTCATTTATTCGGGGACGGTGGGTGCCGCACTCGAAGGCTGTATCATTGGGATTCCTTCCATCGCCGTTTCGTTGACCGATCATTCTCCCTGCGCCGATTTCAGTGAAGCCGCCCGAATAGGCAAGTCCGTAGCGGAAAAAGTACTTCAAAACGGTCTTCCCGAAGGCATCTGCCTGAATTTGAACGTGCCTAATATTCCCAAAGTAAAAAGTTTGAAAGTCAGTTCGCAAACGCCCGGACGCTGGGTGAGAGAACTTGAAGAAATGAAAGACCCCACCGGAAAAAGCATTTTTTGGCTGACCGGCGAATTTTTCAACCAAGACCCTGCGAATGAAAACAGCGATGAATGGGCGCTCGCCAACGGTTATGCAGCGCTCGTACCTTTGCGGATTGATATGACAGCGCATGATTTTATACAAAAAATCAAGCATTGGGAAGAATAAAATCCAAAATTTTTTAGTTTTTTCTTAAAAACACTTGTTTGTTTGTTTTATTCGCGTATATTTGTGCCCATATTTGAGTTCTTTATGACAGCTTTATCTTATTCTTTTCGAAATTACTCGTCTTTTGTACTATAAGCCTGCAATAATCCTCAATTGATTTTATTTAATTTTTTATATTTATTTTTTTACGATGAACATTTTTATTGCAGGATTGAGTTTCAAGGTAAACGATTCCGATTTAGCAGGGATTTTTGAAGAGTTTGGAACAGTTTCTTCCGCAAAAGTTATCACCGACCGTCAATCCGGACGCTCCAAAGGCTATGGATTTGTGGAAATTGACGACGAAGAAGCGGCGGCAAAAGCGATCGCAGAATTAAACGGCGCTGAGTTCGACGGACGTACCATTTCGGTTTCAGAAGCAAAACCTCGTGAAGAACGTTCCCAAAGGGAATTTTCCGGAAATCGCGGAGGCGGAGGCTATTCAAGAAATAGGTATTGATTAGGCCTTTGACTGTAAAATGACCCTCGATGGATTTTTTTTCATCGAGGTTTTTTATTGCTCATACCTGCCTTATAGACAAATGCCATTTAACAGAGTAAATTCAATTAAGTTAATGTCAATGGCAGCAATATCGAAATGAAAAACACAATCAAAAAAACAGGAATTTTCATCGCCCTGCTTCCTGTCTATTTCTACAAATACTGTATTTCCCCGCTAAAACCTCCTTCGTGCCGTTATACGCCGACGTGCTCGGAATATGCCGTGCAGGCAATTAAGAAATATGGAGCGCTGAAAGGCGGATGGCTGGCGGCGAGGCGAATTTTACGCTGTCATCCTTGGGGCGGACATGGATATGATCCTGTGCCGTAAAAAACGGCAGCAGCATACTTTCATCGGCAAAATTTCCCCTCAAATTGTGCATAATTCAAAGAAATTATATACCTTTGTATTCCCTTTTACAAAAAGCACCCAAATAAATAAAAACATCCCATATCATTATTTAAATCTGTAATCATGTCCGAATTTAAACTGTTCTATCGGAAAGACGATATGGTTAAAATTAGCCGTAGCATCGAATTTATCAAACAAATTCCGGAAAACGATATACTATGGATTGACTTGAACGATGTGGACGAAGAAATTGAGTTTCAATTGGAGGATTTCCTGAAAATCTATATTCAGGAAGAGGAAGAAATGATCGAAATTGAAACGTCTTCCCGCTACATTGAAACGCGCGACACGCTGGTCGTAAACACAAACTTCCTCTTAGGCACTTATGACAAAAATCCGGTTTCGTTTATCATGAAAAACAATATCCTTATTTCGGTACGGAGTGAGGATTTGAGTTCTTTCACCGAAACAGGGAAAAAAATATTCGCCAATCCGCATAATTTTACAACGGGTTACCACATTTTCCTCGCGCTTCTCGAAACCCGAATCGAATTTGATGCGGATATGATTGAGGAAATCACGATGGAAATTACGAACATGAGTAACAGCATTCAGGACGCGGACGAAGACGCTTTGTTGGAAATCAAAAACTTGCAGGAAAAAACGATGATGTTCCGCGAGAATATTATTGACAAACAACGCGCCGTTTCCAACATGTTACGGAGTAGCCTTGTGCCTCACGAACTCCATGCCAAACTGACCATTTTGATTAAAGACATTAATTCCCTGTTGGAACATATCCGCTTCAGTTTCGACCGTTTGGACTATTTGCAGGATACTTTCCTCGGCTTGTTAAACATTCAACAAAACAAAATTATAAAGATTTTTACGATTATATCGGTGATTTTCCTGCCGCCGACCCTGATTGCGAGCATCTATGGAATGAACTTCGATGTGATGCCCGAACTGCACTGGAAATGGGGATATGTGTTTTCATACGTGTTGATGGCGATTTTTATAGTGGCGTTTCTGTTGTATTTCAGGAAAAAGAAATATTTCTAATTTAAAAATTCAAAACTTAAATTTAAAAACATCATGCAAAAGAACATTTTTATTTTAGCTACTTCGGCAGTTTTATTAGTTTCTTGCGGTAAAGAAAAAACGAACGAACTTACAACGGCTTCCGGCTTGCAGACTTCCAAGTTTGAACTGGTTACGGACGACGGACAGGCAACCCATCTTTACACAATCAAAAACGCAAACGGTATGGAAGTGTGCGTTACCAACATCGGCGGGCGGATTGTTTCCATTTGGGTTCCCGATAAATCAGGGAATTTCAGGGATGTAGTACTTGGGTTTGACAATATTGAGCAGTATATTCCTGTCAAAACAAACTTCGGAGCGATTATCGGTCGTTACGGAAACCGGATTGCCGGCGGGAGAATGACGCTCAGCAACAGGGCTACTTATAGGCTCAGGCAAAACGACGGTAGCAACACTTTGCACGGAGGAGGGCGCGGTTTTCATACCCGCTATTTCAACATTGAACAGCCGGATAGTGCGACTCTGGTTTGTAAATACCTGTCGAAAAACAATGAAGAGGGTTTCCCCGGCGATATGATGGTAACGGTAAACTATTCCCTTTCCAATGACAATGCGCTTCATATTGATTACGAAGCGGAAGCCAATCAATCGACTGTGGTGAATTTAACGAATCATTCATATTTTAATTTGTCGGGTGATCCGCATAATACGATTCTCGACCATTTGCTTTTTGTGGATGCAAACGATTATACGCCGACAAACGAAGAATTAATCCCTACCGGCATCATCGCCAAAGTAAAAGGTACGCCGCTGGATTTCACAACGGCGAAAGCCATTGGCGAGCAAATCAACGACACAACTTTTGAAGCCATTAAATTCGGGAAAGGCTACGACCATAATTTCGTGTTGAATAAACCCGGCGATATTAACCAACTGGCGGCCAAATTAATTTCTCCGACTACGGGAATCGCATTGGAAGTTTACACAACCGAACCGGGAATACAGGTTTACACGGGAAACTCCCTTGACGGTACGGAAGTCGGCAAAAATGGCATCGCTTACAATTACAGAACCGCCGTCTGTCTGGAAACGCAACACTTCCCCAATTCACCGAATATTCCCTCATTCCCGACAACAGAACTGTTTCCCGACAGCATCTATCAAACGAAAACAATTTATAAATTCAGTATAGAATAAAACAAATTCGGGTGTAAATAACAAAAAAGCACTTGCGCCCCCCGCCCCGTTATTACGAGCGAAGCAGAAAGAAATAAAAGAAAAAGGCGACAGACTTTAATGTTTGTCGCTTTTTTTATTTTCTCTTTTTCTTCTTTCAGGCTTCGCCCTTATAATAAATTTTTCTCTTTTTGTATTATTTCGCCGCTTCGCGGCTTATAATAACGAGAAAGTTTCACCTCTTTATTGCTTCGGGCGTAGCCCGAAGCAATAAAAAAAGAAAGAGATTGTCCTCTTTTCGAATGGGGTCGTCCCATTTTTAAAATAGGTTAGCCCATTCGGGAAATGGGTCGTCCCATTTTTAAAATAGGTTAGCCCATTCGGGAAATGGGTCGTCCCATTTTTAAAATAGGTTAGCCCATTCGGGAAATGGGTCGTTCTTTTTTAAAAGGGGAGGTTTTTTCTCCGGATTGCTTCACTGCTGCGCAGTTCGCAATGACGTGTGCATTCCGGATTGCTTTGGGCTTCGCCCTCGCAATGACGTGTGTGTTCTGGATTGCTTCGCTATTCTAAAACCTGCATCTTGTCCCGATTCTGATTTGCCTTCCGAAATCGGGATAAATCGGAGAAACCGTTGCATAACGAACATCAAACAGGTTGTTTACAACTGCGTATAATTCCGCGTGCAATGCCGGAATGTATCGAATAAGGTGCATATCCACGTTGCCGTAATTTCCCATATCTATTTCCTCTTTCAGAAACCGGTCGGAACGGTAAGAAGAAACATATTTTACCATTAAATGAATTTCCGTACGCTTTTTGACGAATGAAAAAGAGGCGTTGGCAATCAACGGCGGCTGTTTGTCGTAGCGCGTCCTGCCCGACGGTTCGGCGCGGTATACATATTTGTAGGAAATGTTTCCGGAAGCGCTGAACAGGTTTATCCACAATGGGCTGCGGAAATCGAGTTCAACGCCTGCCGTGCGCAAATCAAGGTTTTTCATATAGTAACGCAAAACGTTGTTTCTGTCGTAGTATGGCGTTCGGGTATATTCGGACGTGTTTTTCTGGTTCAGCAGGAAAAGCGTCCAGGTCAGATGTCCCGTGTCGGAAAGATACTGTTTGATACCGAGTTCCACGCCTGTCCGGTTTTCTCTTTTCAGGCCGGCAGTGATCGTTTTCCCGTCGGTGTCCGCGGTCTGTTGCAGGGCAGTCTGGTCGGCAGGCAAAGCTCCGCTGTTTACGACACAATTCAATATGTAACGGTTGTTCACGGGAAACGAAACGCCTGCGCTGATATTGAACAGCGTGGGTTGCCATTCATTGAAAACGGCGTTTGTTTCCTCTCCGAAACCCTGATACGGGACGTAATAATCATAATATTCTCGAATGAATTTAACGCCAAGATGCACATCCGTCCGTCCGAATGTATGCTGGTCGAGGACGGTTGCCGAAAGGATTTTCTTCTTCGATTTGCCGTGCGCATAATTGGCAGACGAAGCAAACATAACGCCGACTCGCGCCACATTTTGCTCAACGGGCGAAAATGCCTGAAAAACAGCTGCCGTGAATATCGAATCGGGTTCGCTGAGTATGCGGTTGCGAACAATGGAGTCGGACAGTTCAATGACTTTTCCGGTGGATGTGAAATGATAGCGGTCGGGATATAAGTCTAAGCGGTTAAGGATATAGCTGAGTTGCAATTCGGTGGAGGCGTGCCGCGAGGCATTGTATTTGATGCGGGCGGTGGAAATGCTGTAACGCATGGGATCGTATTCCCACAAGTCAGCGAGTTGACTTTGCGGAGAAGCCAGACTGTCGAAGACGGCCTGTGTAACGAAGCGCGTTCCATAGACGTAGGAACTTTCCAAATTTAATTCCAGCTTTTCTTTGTACCGGTAACCGATTTTTCCGTAAAAATTCCACAGGTTTTCATAACTGTGCCGTCCTTCGGGACCGTCGGTGCGGTCGTTGAAAAGGGAAAAGACGTAATGAATGTTTTTGAATTTTCCCCCGTGCAGCAAGCCGGCGTGCAGGGAGTTGAAAGAGCCGTATTCCGCTTCCGCCTGCGTAGTCGCCTGGTCGAAAGTCTTTGTTTTTACATTGATTACGCCGTTCAGCCCGCTGAAACCAAGTAGCAATGAATTGCCGGAACGGACTATTTCCACCGATTCGATAACGCTTTCGGGCAGGAGCGAAGGCGCTTCCACCCATTCTGCCATTGGTCCCGCTCCGTTGGTGGAGAGGGAAACGCCATTGACGGCATAGTCGGAAGCCACGTTTTGCCCGCGCAGGAGATAATAATGTTTCTTCCGCCTGCCCTGCGTGCAAGCCACACCGTTAACCGAATATTTCAGAACGTCGCATAAATGGTGCGCCGCCATTTTCCGGTTGTCTTCCTGCGTGATATAGCTGATAGACGTTTTCCAAGCCAAAGGCTCCACCGTTATCTCCTGCATAGGAGAAGTGCGCCTGCGTCCTATTATCGTTACTTCGGGAATCGAATCATACAGCGTTTCCATCTGTCCGGATAGAAGTTGCGGAAACAGAACTGTAAAAAAAAGAATAAAGAATAATTGTTTCATGTGGTTATATTTATTCTTTGCCAACTCATAATAAGTACCTCTATCCGGGTCAACTTATCCGACATTACTAATTTCATATCTTGCATCTTTAATTTGTATCTGCTTTAACAAAAACATTAGTTTCAACTAACATTTTAATATCTCGTAATGCGGTTTGTTCCGTTACATCATTTATTTCTTGATACTCGCTATTTGTAATTTTTCCTCTCTGTTTTGAGATTCGGACATATATATTACATTTTCAATTCATCTTTATAAACATTATAATTTGTTGCTGCGGCATACGCGGCTACTTTGGGTTGGTATTCATAAGAATTTGAACTTTCGGAAGGCAACAAAGGCGTTCGCTTTACAATCGCTTTTCCTATATCAACTATTTTAATTTCTTCGGAATGATACTCTAATTCTTGCGGAATTATAATGTTCTTTTTGAGTGTCGTTTTTGCAAAGTCAATAGTTCGTGCAGGATTTGGAACATTAAAATATTGTTCTAAATCTGCCCAATCACTATTCCTGATTGTAGCAATATCCCGCAAATAAAAACTTATCCAACTGTTTCCGATTTTGAAATTCGGCTGTACAAGTTTTAATATTTTCTGCGAAATTTCCACATATTTTTTGTCTAATTCAAAACCAATGTATTGTCTTCCAAGTCGTTTTGCGGAAATAGCGGTTGTGCCTGTTCCTGAAAATGGGTCAAGTACAATATCATTTTCGTCCGTCGTAAGCAAGATTAACCGGTC
>JAIRKG010000154.1 GCA_031260235.1 Dysgonamonadaceae bacterium
TAACTCTTTTTTACATCCCAAGTGAGAGATTTTTAAAATATACCGTACGCTGTCTTAATTGCATACGTTTGGGAATCACAAGTTTTTCATGTAACTTTACTTCGTAATTATATAAAGACAACAAAAATAACATGAAGAAACTTTTCACATTCTTTTTCGGGCTAATGGGGTGGAAATCAATACTGAACGAAGCAATCCCACCGAAATGCGTCCTGTGCATCGCCCCGCATGCCAGCAACTGGGATTTTGTTATCGGATTTATATTCTATAAATCTATTGGCGGAACAATTCGCTTCCTGATAAAGAAAGAGTGGTTCTTTTTCCCGATGAACCTGCTCCTCAAAAGCCTTGGCGGAATACCTGTGGACAGGAAAAAACGGTCGTCTGTATCGGAGCAGATGGTGGATTTGTTCCGTGCCGACGATCATTTCCGGCTGGCGGTTACGCCCGAAGGTACGCGGAAAAGAAGCGCGGCATGGAAAACCGGTTTTTATTATATTGCCCTGAATGCGCCGGCGCCGATTACGCTTGCGTATATCGACTATTCACACAAGGAAATCGGCGTTATCAAAAACTTTTATCCAACCGGAAACGAGAAACACGACGTCGCAGAAATCAAACAATATTATGCTCACATTCAGGCGAAGCATCCTGATAGATTTACAATTAATTAGGGAGGCATCAATTCGTCACGACATGCGAAGCGGTGAAGCAATCCGGTAATTCATTTTAGCGAAGCAGAAGCGGACAGCAAACCATAAGTGCCTGATTTGAGTAGGGATTTTTCCATAGTATTTACACATAATCATGTAACGTTCTTTCAGGGAAGCCTTTCTGTTTTTGGCACTGTAGCCCGCTTCGAGAAAATAAGACAAGGTTTGATGCGTATTGAAGATATGCTTCGCCCGCTTCATACAGCGGATACACCACTCGAAATCAGCCGCATGACGGTATTGCAGGTCATAGGGTTCGGCAATTTCCCGCTTAACGATGAATGATTGATGGCATACGAGCATTCCCATTTTGAAGTTTTTCCATGTCAGCCTTTCAGGCGCTTTCAAACGGCGCATACCTAAACTGTTGCCATGCAAGTCGGAGATTTCCGTTTCGCCGTAGAGAATTGAGAAATGAGAATTGATAGATAAGAATTGAGAATTGATTGTTTGAATGGTGGTTGGGTGGCGGATTTGATCTCCGGCATTGATGAACCAGACGTAGTCGCCGGTGGCAAGTTTCAGACCTTTGTTCATTGCATCATAAATCCCATTGTCCGGCTCGCTAATCCAGTGAAACCGACATTTACTTCTAATTTGTAATTCATAATCTGTAATTATCTTGATTGTTTTGTCGGTTGACGCGCCGTCGATAATGATATATTCGATATTGGAACAGGTTTGCGAGAGAACGCTTTGGATAGTTTTTTCTATCCATTGGGCGGCGTTGCGGGTGACAGTGATGATGGAGAAAATCATGTGTGTTCAACTAACATTATATTGTATTTCTTAATGCAAAGATATGTTTTTTTTACTGTGGAAAAGAAATAAAATCACATTGTTTTGTGATTTTGTTCACAGCTGCGGAAGTTTATATATTTTTGCAACTTAAAAATATACCTGTCAATGAAAGAATTTATAATCACCAACATCGAAAGTGAAAAAGCCGTTTTAGTCGGACTGATCGTCGCGGGGCAAAGCGAGGAAAAAACCAAAGAATACATGGACGAACTGGATTTCCTTGCCTGCACTGCCGGTATTCAGACGGTCAAACGTTTCATGCAACGGGTGGAAAAGCCACATTCCGTCACCTTTGTGGGTGCAGGGAAATTAGATGAGATCAGGCAATTTACCGAAAATGAAAATAACGAAATCGGGCTGGTGATTTTTGACGACGAATTAAGCCCCAAACAGTTAAGGAATCTGGAAGCCACTTTGAAAGTAAGAATTATGGACCGCACCAGTCTGATTCTTGATATTTTTGCAGTGCGGGCGCAAACAGCCCATGCCAAGGCGCAAGTCGAACTGGCGCAATACAACTACATGCTTCCCCGTCTGAAACGTTTGTGGACGCATCTTGAACGGCAGAGCGGAGGCGGTAGCGGCGGATTCCGGATGCGCGGACCCGGCGAAACTCAGTTGGAAACCGACCGCCGGATTATCTTATCCAAAATCGCCAAATTAAAGGAAGACCTGAAGAATATCGACAAACAAAAAATCAGTCAGCGGAAAAACAGGGGAAAATTAGTGCGCGTGGCATTAGTCGGCTATACCAATGTGGGAAAATCAACTTTGATGACGCTTCTGAGCAAATCGGAAATTTTTGCCGAAAATAAACTGTTTGCCACATTAGACACTACGGTTCGCAAAGTAATTATCGACAATCTGGCTTTCCTGCTTTCCGATACAGTCGGATTTATCCGTAAACTGCCGACCGAACTGATTGAATCGTTCAAATCGACCCTCGACGAAGTGCGCGAAGCCGATTTGCTGGTGCATGTCGTTGATATTTCCCACCCCGCTTTTGAAGAGCAAATCGAAGTAGTCACCCAAACGTTGAATGAAATCACAAAAGAAATGAAACCGACAATCGTCGCGTTCAACAAGATAGATTCCTTTTCTTATATTCAAAAAGAAACCGACGATTTAACGCCCAAAACCAAAGAAAACGTTTCATTAGACGAATTGAAACAAACATGGATGAATACACTCCACGAAAATTGCGTGTTTATTTCCGCCAAAGAGAAACAAAACATAGAGGAACTCAAATCGTTGATGTATCAAAAAATCCGTGAAATTCACGTGCAACGATTCCCTTATAATGATTTTCTTTATCCTGCTTATGAGGAATAATTACACCGCCCCCGT
>JAIRKG010000026.1 GCA_031260235.1 Dysgonamonadaceae bacterium
GCAGTCATTTCATCGACAGTCTTAGCATTGCCAAGCTTATTGGGTATTTCATACCATACAACAAGCGGCGATTCCATTGGATTAAGTCCTGTTTCAGGGTCTATTGACGAATCTTTTACAAGGCTATTAATAATGGATTTTACCAATACTGATGATGTTTTTGACATGTCAAGCTTATTGGTATTTATACCATGCGAGCGTTGCACCCAGCCAGTCCTTACGGCTGAATCATCATCATATGCATCCTCTACACCGCCAAGACTATTGTCTGTCGAATCCTCATCTTCATATAATGCAATGTTGTATTTTTTGCCTATATATTCTTGTATTCTCGGAAAGAAGTATTTAATATTATTTTTTATCTCATAAAGCAGCCTTGTTGCATTAGCAATCTCCATACCGCTCTCTCTTGAATTCTCACTGTCGTTGTTGCCTAACTCATATACGCGATCTAAAATAAACTCTGCAACATCCATCTTTGACAGCGTGTTTCCTGAGCCTGATAAATCTGCAAGCCTATCGCCAATAGTCTCTATTATTTTGCGCATTTGAGCGATCGACTTAATGTACTTAAACTCAATATCGCCAAATGTCCTTGCTGCATATATATTGTCTTGTAATGAATCGAGCTTGTCGGCTTGTGCCGTATTGTGTCTGAAATGACCATTATAGATAGCATCAAACAGTGATTTCTGATTATAGAATACAGTCTTACTCTGTATTAGATAGTTCATCCATCCCATAAATCTATAGATAGACTTTAATGCGCGAGTAACAATATTATCTGATTTGTTAACCATGGCAGATTCGGTATTGATTACCATCTTCTTCATGCGCTCAGCCAACACTTCACTACATTGCCTGTCTGTATATTTAGACTTTCCGTGCTCCTTGCGAACTTGGTTATATATCCTTGCTCTCTGACGATCGTTAAGGTATAATAATTCAACCCAGTGAAAAGCTTCATGATAGGCATCGCCCTCTTCGGCTTGTGACCACAATACTATTCCAGCCTTAGTTATAGTACCGAATATTTCTACCGGGTCTCCATCCGCAAGCACACTGCCAGGAGTATACACTTCTGCAAACTCTCCATCCTTTGTGCTCTGAGCCACAACTATCTCCGTATCTTTGCCTGGCTTTATGCGTTGATTTGTTATTGTTATTGGAGCTGCCTTTCCAAGCATTCTGTCTACAACCTTTATTTCTTCATCAAAGTTAGCCCTGCTTGCAGCAATACTTGCCTTGCGCGCTGCAAAAGGTAGTTCATACCGACCTCTCGTATCAAGATATTCTTTTACGCCGGGTATCTTATATAACTCAGCCATGATTGCACTACGATATTTATACATACCACTCTCCTTCAGGAAGTCTTCTATTTTCGCATTCAATTCCTCAGGTACATACCTTTTGCAATGCCTTTAAGCACAATCATGGATAAATTCGTTTTCTCCATTAGGATCTGTGGAAAAGTAATCCATTGGCGACTTCGTCGGCCTTCGTTTTTCCCTGCAATTCTTCCACAATTGCTAATCCGAAATCAATGGAGAAACCAGGTCCTTTTCCCGTAATGATATTGCCGTCTTTTACGACGCCTTTTCCCGTATATTCCGCACCTTTGAGCGTCGATTCAAAACCTGGATAGGCGGTGGCTTTTTTCCCTTGCAATAAATCCAATCCACCCAAAACCAAAGGAGCGGCGCAGATGGCTGCCAGTTTTTTGCCTTCTTTCGCGTATTGCAACAAAAGATCCTTTAAGTCTTTATGTATATTCAGATTGGAAGCGCCTGACATACCGCCCGGCAACACTAACATTTCTCCTTTCGAGAAATCGGCATTTTCAAACAGCACATCCGTATTGACGGAAATGCCGTGCGCTCCGGTTACCAAAGATTTTCCAGTAACGGATACAATAGTTACGTCCAACTCGCCGCGAATCATTGTGTCGGTTGTGACTATGGCTTCTGTTTCTTCGAAGCCTTCGGCTAAGAAAATAAATACTTTTTTCATTTTTATTTCAGGTTATTTAGTAATATATCTATTTCAATATTCTTGTTGACGGGTTTTAGTTAGAGGAACCCTTCAATTTATATTTGTAAGTAATTGTTCCCGATTGATTATTATTTCCGTCAATACTGCTGAATTTGGCTCTTCGCGCGGCATCCAAAGCCGACTCGTGCATAGCACTGACGGTAGTGCCTTTCCCGATTTCGGCAGAAATGACATTTCCCTGCGGATCGACGGTTATATTAACAACGATACTGCCTTCTTCCTGAGCAGAATAAGCCGGTTTTGGAAGTCCTTCTGCGCTTAAAGTCCGTCCTCCCAGATTAAATTCGCCGTAATCGCTTGCGGATTGTGCAGACGTAGCCGTGCTTTGCGGATTTCCTTGAACGCCGGAGTCTGTTTGTACCGTTCCCTTATTGCCGCTACCGGTAGCGCCGGTGCCGAACGCTCCGGAAACTTGCCGGTTGATAGCGTCGCGTTTGCGTTGTTCTTCTGCAAGCTGTGCCTGTTTGGCTTTTACCGCTTGTTCGGCAGCCGCTTTTTCTCTCTCTTTTCGTTTAGTCGCTTCAATGGCGGCCGTTTGTTCCAAATTTTGGGTTATTGGCGGCGGGGTTGGTTTTGTTTTAGCGACCGAAGGGACTTTCCGGAACTGAGGTTTTGGTGGTTCCGATATTTTTTGAGCGGGCGGAGCAGGGCTTTCTTCTTGTGGCGCTACTTTGTTCCCATCGCCTTTGGGAGTGAAAGTTCCTTCCGCTAAATTTACTGTTCCGAAATTAACTAAAACGCCTTCTTCCTCGGTTTTTATTTCTGTTTTTAGAAAAGTAAAATAAAGGATAAGAAGCAATACAATGTAAAAAAATATCGACCCGAAAATTCCGCATGTCTCTTCTCTTGTTAGTTCCATCTTCAAAAATGTTTTTGATATGTCGTGCAATACTGCTACGGTCAATGCCGTAAAGTGTAGTCATACTCTATTTCGGTCGTGTAACCAATATCATCCTGAAATTGTTCCGGTTAGCAATGTCCAGCACTTTGACGACTTCTTTGTAGGGAATAGATTCGTCAGCATACAAGGCTACGTAGATTTCCGGTTCTTTGTCGTAACATTGCTGTAAAAAAGGCGTGATTTCGTCGAAACTTACCTGTTGTTCTTTTTGGTTACCGTATGCCACATAATAGTTCAGTTCGGCGTTGATTGTTACGCGCGTCAGCGGTTTTGCCGAAGTTTGCTGAGCGCTTTGCGGTAAAACGACTTTTATTGCGTTGGGTATAACCACTGTTGATGTGAGCATGAAAAATATGAGCAGGAGGAAAATCATATCAGTCATGGAAGCCATGCTGAATTCGGCTGTTATTTTTCTTCTTCTTTTGAGCGCCATTGTTGTTTAATTAGTCGGTTCATTCAACAAATCCATAAATTCCATCGACCGGGATTCCATTACATTCACAACCGCATTGACCCGCGCTACCAAATAGTTGTATGTAAGCAAAGCAATAATTCCGACAATCAGTCCGGCGACGGTCGTTACGAGCGCTTCGTAGATGCCCGAAGACAGTAGCGTAATATCCACGTTGGAACCGGCGTTTGCCATATTGAAAAACGCACGCACCATACCGGTTACCGTACCGAGAAAACCAAGCATCGGAGCAGCGGCGGCAGCAGTAGCTACCCAGGGAAAGCCTTTTTCTAATTTGGCAATTTCTATATTACCGATGTTTTCGACGGCAACTTGAATGTCGTTCATTGGTCGTCCCAGACGGGAAATGCCTTTTTCAATCATTCTCGAATTGGGGGTGTTGGTAATCCGGCACAGGTTAATTGCCGATTCGATTTGCCCCGTATGGATGTAATCTTTAATCCGGTTCATAAAAGTAGCGTCTTCTTTGCCCGCGTTATGAATAACCAAAAGCCGCTCAATGAAGATGATCAGCGAAATAAAGAGTAATATGCCAATGGGAATCATGATCCATCCCCCTTTCAGCGCCAAATCGAAAAGATTCATTTTGGCTTCTACAATTTCGGATACAACAGGCACTGTAGTTACAACCTCGGTTGCGTCGCTCTGAATAAATAACGATAAGTTCATAAGAGTATTTATAAATATAATGATTAATTTTGCACTTGAATTAAAGCACAAAAGTAATATATTTCCTTAAAAACGGTGAAATGTTTTGTAAAGAGGTCTTAATAAACGAAATTTTCAAACTAAAACAGGGTCGGCTTGAACTATAAATTTGCATATAAATGAGAATCGGAATATTCGGAAGTAACTATCAGGCAGGCAAACAGGAAAGCATCAAAACACTGTTTGACACAATACGGCTGTTAAACGGCGAAGTTTGGGTCGAAGCAGGTTTCTACAACTATTTATCCGTACAATTTGCCTATACGCCGGCTGTTCTGGGCGTAATCGAATCCGATACTTTTCCGTTGGATTTGATAATCAGTTTGGGCGGCGACGGTACTTTTTTGCGAACCGCCACCTGGGTGGGACGGCAAGAGATTCCTATACTGGGCATTAATACCGGACGTTTGGGCTTCCTCGCCGACATAGGCACAAATGATATTCGCGAAACGTTGGAAGATATTTTTCGTAGCAACTATTCGATTGAAGAAAGGAGTTTGCTTGCATTGCAAACGCCTCGACCGCAGCTCTGCAATTTCGCATTGAACGAAATCGTTGTACAGAAGCGCGACTCTTCTGCTATGATTGCGATTCACACCTGGTTGAACGAGGAATTTCTGACTACCTATTTAGCAGACGGACTGCTTGTTGCAACGCCTACCGGTTCGACGGCTTATTCGATGAGCGTAAACGGGCCTATTATCATTCCGCAGGCAAATAATTTTGTACTGAGTCCGGTTGCCCCTCATTCCCTGAACGTGCGTCCGCTGGTGATTCCGGAAGATTATTACATCCGTTTGAAAGTTGAGACGCGGAACGGCAATTTCCTGATTGCCTTGGACGGCCGTTCCTCCGTTTATCCTTCGGAGAGTGAATTCCTGATTAGAAAAGCCGACTTTTACGTAAAAATTGTAAAACGCGCCGGGCAACGCTTTTATGATACTTTGCGGAAGAAACTGTTGTGGGGGACGGATGTTCGGAATCAGGCAGAGGTGCATTTCAATTTGTCGTAATAACGCCCCCCTCACTGCCCACCCAGTCTTTGCTCCGTACTCGTCATTAGACTTGTTTCGAAACTCACTTCAACACTCTATTTTCATAATTTACTGTTCCACAAATCAAGTTGTATCTTAACCCAAATCTTTTTCGTCTGTTACGATATCGCTCGCGTGCCATACCAAACCTTCTTGTTCTGCCGATGATGTGTTCTGCTTTCATTTGCAGGCTCGAAATACGTTTGTTGCAAGCCTTTCGCTCTCTGTCGGTCATTAATCTAAAATCTTCCTTGTGGCGCAAGGGGAATTGGGTATTGAAGTGAACTTTTTGCACCCCTCGATAACCACTGTCGGCAAGAACAAGTATCCTTTCCAAGATGGAAAACATGGTTTTGAAGACAGTTCCGTCGTGCGCTTTCCCGTTAAAAAATTCCGTGCAAATAATCTCCTCTGTCTTCTTATCTGCCACGACCTGAACCTTTATCGTATGTCGTTTTTTTTACCCGAGTAGTACTTCTTTTGACCTTTTACAGGTCGTTCAATGGGTATTTCGGTACTGTCAACAAGCACTACTTCAACTTCGGTTTCGTGGGCTATCAACGCCTTTTTGCCGGACAACCTAAATAACCCGCAACGAATCAATACGGTTTCAACCCATTGTATCGTTCTGCAAACATTAGATTTGGTAATTCCGTAACTTGCTACAATACAATCAAATGTGCGATACTCCTTGTAATACTCCAACATCACAAGAAGCATATCCTCGATGGATAACTCACGATGACGACCGTGCCTTTTGTGAACTTCGGCATAGTTGACCCTAAGCGCTTTGGTGTTCCGAATCAGGCATGCCGTACGTGCGATAGATTTCGCGAAGCGTTTTTGCGCTCAGTTTCGCTGTTCCCGTTTGAAGCACGCCGTTAAGTCCTGCGAAGTTCACAAAGTAGGTAGGCACGTTGTTTGCTTTTATCAGCAGGAAATGCTCCGAATTGCCGATTGCCTCAAAGCGACTTTTTCCAATTTTCACGCATCGCCCGATGTAGCGAAGCAGCGGCCGGAGACGTGCATAAATAATGCCGTCCTGAACCCAAATCTGATTAGTCGCCCGCCCCATTGGTACGGTGATAATCATCTTTTCGCCAAGCGCAGCCTGCGAAGCCCGACGAGCGCGGCTCTCCAAAAGATTTTTCTCTTCCAATTCTTCCCACCGAAGAATCAGTTTTGCACGCGCCTCGTCGTTATACTTCGTGGCGACATACAAACACTCCCGTCCGGTGAGTCTGTACATGGGTAATTTTCGACCGCTTGGGTCCTGCGTATTCACTGACCCCAAATTTGCGTTCAGTAACTTTTTCACGCGCGCACACGCACATTTTTTTACACACGCGCACGCGCTTTTCATCCCCACACACACTTTTTGAAGGCTCTTTTGGGTATATTTAATGACTTTTATTTGATTATCAGCAATTTACAACAATCGCCCATATTATTGCATTGTGGAATTTGTACCCCTTAATAATTGTTAAAATCGCATAAGTCATTATTATATAATGATTTGTACGGGCATGGCTTATTTCCATGCAAATCAATGAATTGTGCGAAAAGGCTTGGAATATGTACCCTCGAAACGCAAGAAAAAGATCGGAAAATGCATAACCTCGTTCAATTTTTGCCTTTTTCGCCTGTTCAAAAGATTAACCGGCTTGCTTTTCAGCCGGTCGCACACAAAAAAAGCCGCAAAAGCGGCTCAAACGGGCGTTTCTCTTTAATTTATAGTTCTTTATGTGCTTCCGGTGGCAATTATTCAAAAATAGCCCGCCTTTGGGCTTTATAGCCGTTTGGGGGCTGTCGAAAGGCAGTATCTATCC
>JAIRKG010000116.1 GCA_031260235.1 Dysgonamonadaceae bacterium
TCGGATATTTGTTGAATTGCAGGGTACCTATTTGCATGTCTTTGTTTTTATATTTTCACAAACGGACATAACGGTGAAATATTATTTTCCGTGTGCTGCAATCCGGAAAAACCCCACTGTGTCATTCCCGCCGCCCTCTTTTTTCCTTTTCCCCCGCTGGCGCGGAAAATGCTAACACAGCCTGTCTTTGCATTTTCGCCGTCACATTGCGTCGCCGCCCTTGCAACCCCACACGTCATTGCGAGCGAAGCGAAGCAATCGAAGAGTTGCAATGACTGGGTGAGGTTTTTTCTTTTTTATCTGCTTTATGCAAAGCAATTCTCCGGCAAAGTGTCGTGAACGCGTCCGTATTCACGTCGTGAACCCGTCCGGTGTTCGCTGCAGTACTGCCGGGGCGTTGCGGGGCGGAGCCCCGCAGAGGGGGAAGCGGAAGCCCGCCGGCAGGGCGGCTGAAGCGGGGGGGAGACTTCCCCCGCAAACTTATTGCTTGATAGAGGAGCGGCGGTTTTTGTGCTGGATTGCCGCGCCGCTACGCGGCTCGCAATGACGGAGGACTGGATTGCTTCGGGCTTCGCCCTCCGGGTGACGTGTACGGTTCTGTTTGCCGGATTGCTTCACTGCTTCGCAGTTCAGGGTGACGAGGTGAAGACGCTAACAATATTCTATTGGGATAATTCCGAAAAAAATAATAAAAAACGTTACCTTTGTAAAATCTTAATTATAAACAAAAGACGTAATCACATGACTAACAAAATTCTCAATTTTCAATTCCTAATCCTCTGTTTGGTTTTAATTCTTTCTTCCTGCCGGAAAGCGTCTAACATCGCCGGCTCAAACATTGCCCTTGCCTGCGACAGTGTTTATTTCACCGAAAATTTCCGGATAGAAACGCATGGCGATTATACGCTCGCAACGGTGCGCAATCCGTGGCAACCCGAACGGGAATTGCAGCGTTTCGTGCTTGTCCCCAAGTCTGCCGCTTTGCCGGAACTCTTGCCGGAAGGCATTTTGATTCGCACGCCGCTTGCACGAACCGTAAGTTTCGGTTCCGTGCAATGCAGTTTCTTTGCCGAATTGGATGTATTGCAAACCCTTGTTGGGGTTTGTGAGCCGAATTTCATTAATATACCGTTTGTACAGAACGGCGTTCGGGAAGGAACAATCGCCAACGTGGGGCAGGCGGCAAATCCCGACATAGAAAGAATTATGTTTGTAGAGCCTGAGGCGCTCTTCACTGCTCCAATCGAAGAATCCGGAACGGGACAAATTTCTGCTCTGGGCGTCCCTTCCGTCGAATGTATTGATTATATGGAATCTTCGCCGCTGGGACGCGCGGAATGGATTCGGTTTTTCGCCCTGTTCTTTGAGAAAAGGGAATTGGCAGATTCTTTATTCGCCCAAACCGTCGACAATTACAAGGCATTGCAAGACCTAACCGCGCAGTCCGAAACCCAACCGACGGTTTTTTCCGAAACCATCTACAGCGGTGTGTGGTGGACGCCCGGCGGAAACAGTTATATGGCTCATTTTTTCAAAGATGCAGGCGCCGATTACCTCTGGAAAGATGACACGCAAACCGGTTCAATCGGCTTATCGTTTGAAGCGGTTCTGGAAAACGCCGAAAACGCCGATTTCTGGCTAATCAAATACAACGCTTCCAATGAATTGACTTTAAGCGAACTTGTGAGGAATTATCCGAATTATGCTTTTTTCGACGCTTATAAAAAAGGAAATATCTACATCTGCCACACAGGAAACGCAACATATTATGAAGATCTTCCGGTTCATCCCGATTATATTCTGAAAGATTTGGTTTGGATCTTTCATCCGGAGACGCTGCCCGATTATCGACCTGAATATTACCGGAAAATTCACGAGTAAATAGCAAAGATCCTGTACGCATGGAATATAATAAAAATCTTTACCTTTGCGAGCGAAACAAAAACAACCCATGAAAGTAAAAATCATCAATCAATCGAAGCATGCTTTGCCCGAATATGAAACGCTTTATTCGGCGGGAATGGATTTACGCGCAAACCTGGATGCGCCCGTCACGTTGGGTTCTATGGAAAGAACGCTTGTTCCGACAGGGCTTTTCATCGAATTGCCCGTTGGCTATGAAGCCCAGATTCGCCCGCGAAGCGGTCTGGCTATCAAATACGGCATTTCGCTGGTCAATACGCCGGGGACAATTGACGCTGATTATCGCGGCGAAATCAAAGTGATATTGGTCAATCTGTCTGTTACGCCGTTTGTTATCAACGACGGAGAACGGATTTGCCAGATGGTCGTGGCTAAACATGAAAGAATTGAATGGGAATTGACGGAGAAATTGAATATTACGGCCAGGGGCATCGGCGGATTTGGGCATACAGGGGCTAAATAGAAGGTTTTTCAATTAAAAACATAATGAGAAATTCAATTGTCTTTTTGATCGTCTTTTACTGTTTACCTGTTCCGGCAGCAACTTCCGCCTTTGCCGATTCCACCTATTGCGTAAAGAAAAAGTTCGATTATTTCTATCTGGAAGCCATCCGGTTGAAAGAGAAAAGTGAACATAGCAACGCTTTCAACACCTTGCTTCATGCCCTGCGCATCGACTCTACGTCTTCGGCGGTATGGGCTGAATTGTCCGAGTATTACACCCTTCTGCAACGGGGTGATATGGCTATCGGCGCGATGCAAAAAGCCGTGCAGTTCAGCCCCGACAATTTCAATTACAAGGTTTCGCTTGCCGCAATGAACCGCGAAGCCGGTAATATCTCCGAAGCAGTCCTTTTATATGAAGATTTGGTCAAAGCCAATCCGGATAAGGCAGAGTTAAATTTCCACCTTTCTAATTTATACCTTCAAAGCAACGAAATCGATAAGGCTATCAATGCGTTAAACGATTTGGAAAACAACCTTGGAAGGAACGAGGCGATTTCTATGCAGAAACATAAACTCTATTTGTCGGTTGGTCAACAGGAAAACGCTTTGAACGAAATTGAGAAACTTGGCGCGAAATTCCCGTCGGAAGTAAAATATCAATTCCTTATCGGCGACTTTTATTTGGAAAACGGCGATTTGGAAAAGGCGCTGGCTTATTACGAAAAGGCGCATGGCATTGACCCTGCAAACCCGCTCTATATCATTTCCATGTCCAATTATTACGAACAGAAAGGAGACGGTGAAGCGGCGGCCGGCGAAATAGAAAAGGCGCTGGGGAATTCGTCGCTGGACATTGAAACGCAGATAACGATACTCGGACGGTATATTCAAAGTCTTATCCGGAACAAAAAGGACGTGGAATCGGCAAATGCGCTGTTTGAAACGCTAATGGTGCAACATTCGCAGGAAAAGGAACTGAACCTGATGTATGGACAGTTTCTGGCTTCCCAGGAGAAATGGGACGAAGCCGGTCTTCAGTTTCAAACCGTTACGGAATCCGATCCGGAAAATATAGCCGCCTGGCAGCAGTTGATGAATGTCGTCCTGCACAAGGACAGCGTTGATGAAGTTATTAGCGTATGCAATGCGGCGCTCAATCGTTTTCCCGAAATGGCGGAATTTCACATCTATAAAAGTTCTGCATTATATCAAAAGAAGGAGTTTGAAGAAGCATTGTTGAGCCTTGAGGAAGGCATCAAATATGTTCCCGAAGAAAACAGGGCTTTACTGTCCTCTTTTTACGGACAGTTGGGCGATTTATATCACATGTCCGGGAGAAAGGAAGAAGCGTATGAATCGTATGATAAATCGTTGGAATATAATGGGAATAATATCTTTGTCCTGAATAATTACGCCTATTTCCTGAGTAAGGATAAAAAGGATCTGGACAAAGCGGAAACGATGAGTAGCAAATGTTTGAGAATCCAGCCGAAGAATCCGACCTATATCGACACTTACGCATGGATACTTTTTATGGAAGGAAACTATTCGCTGTCGAAGATTTACATCGAAAACGCCATCACCAACGGAGGCGATGAAAGCGCCGACATACTTGACCATTACGGCGACGTTCTTTTTAAAACGGGGCATGTGGACAGTGCAGTTCAACAGTGGGAAAAGGCGTTGAAAATAAAAGAGGAAAACGGAGAAACCGATACCGCCGTGCTTAAAAGGAAAATTGAAAATAAAACATATTATGAAACAGCGGAATAAATACATCGCACTGGGTTTGTTCATGGTAATTACCGTATTGATAAGTTCCTGCAAAACAACCCGCCATACAAGTCAAGTTGCATTAACTAAACATTCGGTAGAAGAACGGGCAGGTATGATCCAAAGCCACGCGCTTCCTTATAAAACCTTTTCCGGCAATCTCCGGTTCGGCATGAAACAGGGTAATCGTGAAAGTATCTCTGTGAACGCACAGTTGAAGATTGTCAAAGACGAGATGATTCAGTTATCTTTGCGAATCCCCGTTTTGGGAATCGAAGCGGCAAGAATAAACATCAGTCCGTGGCAAGCGCTTGTCATTGACAGGTTAAATAAAGCATATTTTACGGAATCTATGGAAAATCTGAAGGCGCATCTGCCGATTAATTTCGATTTCTACAGTTTGCAGTCGCTGTTTACCAACCATCTGTTCATTGTTGGGAAACAGGAAATTACGCCATCTGATTACGCTTCTTTCAACTATCGGGAAGATGAGTTTTCGGCTACTCTGAACCTGATAGACAGTTGCAGAATTGCCTATAATTTTACGAGCGATAACAGCCACCGGATTCTGAAGACGGAAATTCACACCGATAATAAGGATGTGGATATGAATTGGGATTACGCCGATTTTGGGCAAACGTCAATCAATCACACCTTTCCGATGAAAATGAATATGTCGCTCGCAACGCCCAACGATTCGATTTCCATGTATTTGAACTTCTCAAGCATCGACATTGACGTGCCTCTGAAGTTGAACGCGGAAATTCCCGAAAAATATAAACAAATTGATTGGGAGCAAGCTGTTATATTAATGAAATCCTTATTAAACAAGCGGTAATGAACACAAATCAATCAGCATTAGTCCTCCATTCCGGCGGACAGGATTCAACCACCTGCCTCTATTGGGCGATTAAGAATTTCGAGGAAGTGAGGACTTTGTGCATCACCTATGGGCAGCGCCATGCGTGCGAAACGGAAGCCGCTCGAAAGATTGCGGAGAACGCAGGCGTCGCGTTTCAATCTATCGACGCAAGCATTATCAGCCTCTTGTCCGACAATTCGTTGACGAACCACGATATGATTATGGATCAGGAAAAACCTACAGATTCATACCCCAACACGTTTGTTCCGGGACGCAATCTTTTCTTTCTGACCTTTGCCGCCGTTATCGCCCGTTCGCATAACATCCGAAACATCGTAACCGGCGTTTCCCAAGCCGATTACAGCGGATATCCCGATTGCCGCGACACTTTTATCCGCTCGGCAAACGTAACCTTAAACCTC
This sequence comes from Dysgonamonadaceae bacterium, assembly GCA_031260235.1. Taxonomy (GTDB): domain Bacteria; phylum Bacteroidota; class Bacteroidia; order Bacteroidales; family Azobacteroidaceae; genus Azobacteroides. The sequence continues at coordinate 5,428 of JAIRKG010000116.1, forward strand.
GCGACGGACGAACAGTTCATTATTCATACGCCGCTTATGTGGCTCAGCAAAGCCGAAACATGGGCGATGGCAGATGAATTAGGCGTTTTCGACATCGTCAAAAACGATACTGTGACTTGCTATAACGGCATTCCCGCCGCCGGATGCGGGCATTGTCCTGCCTGCAAACTGCGGAACGGCGGGCTGGAGGAGTATTTGCGGCGGTCGAAAACCACTATCAATCCTTCCTTGCCTTATTGAACTGTCCGATAAAAGTTGAACGGATGTAATTTTCGGCATCTGTTTTTTGCATATAGACAAAAAAAATTGTATCTTTGCCGCATATTTCACTATTTTATTTAAATTGTATGGCAAAAATAACAAAAGAACAGGCTTTGCTTTACCATTCGGAAGGCAAGCCGGGAAAGATTGAGGTTATCCCAACCAAACCTCACAGTACGCAAGCCGACCTCTCATTGGCTTATTCGCCGGGAGTGGCAGACCCTTGTCTGGAAATCGAAAAAAATGCGGCTGCCGCTTATGATTACACGGCAAAAGGAAATTTAGTCGCCGTGATTTCAAACGGTACGGCGGTCTTGGGACTGGGCGACATCGGCGCATTGGCCGGCAAACCGGTAATGGAAGGCAAAGGATTGCTGTTCAAAATATTCGCCGGAATTGATGTGTTCGACATCGAAGTCAATGAAAAAGACCCCGAAAAGTTCGTCGAAGCTGTGAAGGCTATCGCTCCTACGTTTGGCGGTATCAACCTCGAAGACATCAAAGCGCCCGAATGTTTCGTCATCGAACAGCGCTTGAAAGAGGAACTTGACATTCCAATTATGCACGACGACCAACACGGAACGGCAATTATTTCTTCTGCCGGTATACTCAATGCGCTGGAACTTGTCGGGAAGAAAATTGAAGATGTTACGATTGTTGTCAACGGCGCCGGAGCGTCCGCAAGTTCGTGTACGCGCCTGTATATGGCTTTGGGCGCTAAAAAAGAAAACATCGTCATGTGCGACAGTAAAGGCGTTATTTCCGTGCGGCGACCTAATTTGAGCGACGAAAAGAAGTTTTTTGCCACCGAAAAGAACGTCGATACTTTGGAGGAAGCAATCGCCGGCGCAGACGTTTTTCTGGGCTTGTCGGTCGCTGACGTATTGACGGAAAAGATGGTGCAAAGCATGAACGCCAATCCGATTGTTTTTGCTTTGGCAAATCCGAATCCCGAAATTTCTTACGAAAAGGCGAAAACTTCACGCCCAGACCTTATTTTTGCTACCGGACGTTCCGATTATCCGAATCAAATCAATAACGTGCTGGGTTTTCCGTATATTTTCCGCGGCGCATTAGACGTAAGGGCAACAACGATCAACGAAGAGATGAAACTTGCCGCCGTGAAAGCAATTGCAGCGTTAGCAAAAGAACCTGTTCCGGACGTTGTGAATGCCGCCTATGAATTAAGCACCCTGTCGTTCGGGCGGGAATATTTGATCCCGAAACCAATGGATCCGAGATTATTGACCTGGGTATCCGTAGCCGTTGCCAAAGCGGCTATCGAATCGGGCGTTGCCCGCAAAAAGATCGACGACTGGGAAGCCTACGAAAATCAATTGCGCGATTTGATGGGATACGACAACAAACTGTTGCGCGATTGCACCGATATGGCAAAAACAAATCCGAAGCGAGTTGTATTTGCCGAAGGCACTCACCCTAATATGCTGAAAGCGGCGGCGCAAGCGCGAGACGAAGGATTTTGCAAACCTATATTGCTTGGCAATGACGAGCGAATCTTGAAGTTGGCGGCAGAACTGAATATAGATTTGGAAGGTATCGAAATGATTAATTTGCGGCACGACAACGAAGCCGCTCGCCGGGAGCGATACGCTCAAATTTTGTCTGAAAAACGCGAACGCGAAGGCGCTACTTACAACGAATCGGTTGATAAAATGTTTGAACGCAACTATTTTGGTATGATGATGGTTGAAACCGGCGATGCGGATGCCTTTATCACCGGCGTTTACACTAAATATTCCAATACGATTAAGGTTGCAAAAGAAGTTATCGGCATTCGAGACGGATATAACACCTTTATTGCCGTACATCTTTTGACAGGGAAAAAAGGCACTTATTTTCTGTCCGACACTTTGATAAACAGGCATCCTACGAGCAATGTTCTGTATGATGTTACCAAATTAACCCTCGAAGTAGT
>JAIRKG010000151.1 GCA_031260235.1 Dysgonamonadaceae bacterium
CGCGGCTCGCAATGACGGGGGTGATGAGGCAATCCTGCCATCTTGTCTGTTAAACAGCGTTAATACTTACATAATTCAGGTTAAATTGTTTAAAATATATGCTAAAACGGATTTCTGCACGTTATTTGTAGTGAATGAACAAAAAAATTAATCACATTAAAACAATTTACAGTATGAAAACAAGAAAATTAGTATTCGTATTATTTGGTCTTATTTCGGCAAGCGTATTAGGCGCTTTTATCACCATTGGGATTCAGTCTCATTATTTGAATAAAAAGAACGGACCGTTTTCTTCAGAACCGTTCGATCAGGGAAATTTCCACACAGTTGGTCTTGCTAATGTCGCCGAAAACATTGATTTTACAAAAGCCGCCGAACAAAGTATCAACGGCGTTGTACACATCAAATCAATTGCCAACCCGAATCCTTCCGGCAGGCAGCAAAGGGAATATTTCGACCCCTTTGAATTTTTCTTTGGGGGAGACAGAAACCAGTACTATCAGCAACAACCCCGCGTAGGATTCGGTTCGGGTGTAATCATTTCCACTGACGGATACATCGTAACTAACAATCACGTGATTGACGGCGCCGACGAAATCGAAGTTACGACCAACAGCGACAAGACTTACAAAGCTAAACTTGTCGGACGCGATGAATTGACCGACGTCGCCCTGTTAAAAATCAACGAAAAAGACATGCCTGTCATTCCGTTTGGCGATTCCGACGCTTTGAAAGTAGGTGAATGGGTTTTGGCAATCGGCAATCCGTTTAATTTAAGTTCAACGGTTACCGCCGGAATCGTGAGCGCCAAAGGACGGGGGAACATTTCGCCCGGCGTTTATTCCAACCCAAACAACAGGCAAGGACATGCCGTACAGCGGAAAATCGAATCTTACATTCAGACCGACGCCGCCGTAAATCCGGGTAACAGTGGCGGTGCATTGGTAAACATCCTCGGCGAACTGGTGGGAATTAATACCGCAATTTACAGTGAAACAGGAAACTATGTGGGCTATTCCTTTGCCATACCAATCAGTATTGTTAAAAAGGTCGTTATCGATATTAAACAATACGGCGCAGTTCAAAGAGCAATGTTGGGCGTTTCCGTTATTGAATTGCCGGTATTGAAAGAAACCAACGCCGACGTATTCAATAAACTGACAGTAACAGAAGGTGTTTATATTGATAATTTCGCAACCAACAGCTCCGCGAAGATGTCCGGAATCGAAATCGGAGATGTTATTACCGCTATTAACGATGCAAAAGTGAAAACGTTTGCCGACCTGCAAGGTCAATTGAGCCGCTTTAGTCCCGGCGATAAAGTGAACGTTCAGGTGCAGCGCGGAAAATTCAGGAAGAATTTCAAAGTTGAACTGAAAAACGACCAGGGAACAACGAAAATCACAAAATATCAATCTCCGGAAAATATTTTGGGTGCATCCTTTAAGGAATTAAACAGGGATACCAAAATGAGATTAGGAATTAATTTCGGAGTAGAAGTCGTCGATTTGACGAACGGAAAATTGAAATCTGCCGGCATCAAAAACAGTTTCATTATCTTAACAGCCAATGATACGCGCATTTCTACTGCCAATGAATTAATCAAAATCGTCGAAACGATTATGAAGCAGGAACCAGACAATAGGGGGCTGTTTATTCGCGGATTCTATCCTGATATTAAGAAGGTAGAATATATTGCGATTGATTTGAACAATTAAGAAGGTAGGTTGGTTGGGTAGTTGGGTTGATGTGGAATGATGGCGCTAAAACCCATTCCCTGCCCAATTATCCCTGTCCAAATTTCGATAACTAATCGCCTCCGCAATATGCCCGACTTGCACTTTTTCGGAATCTTCCAAATCCGCAATAGTACGCGCCACCCGCAGAATGCGGTCATAAGCCCGTGCAGAAAGATTAAGTCGTTCCATAGCGTCTTTTAACCTGCTTAAGCCGGCTGCGTCGGGTTGAGCGTACTGATGAAGCAAACGGGTGTGCATCTGGGCATTACAATAGACTCCTTCTTCGCCGGAAAAGCGTTTTTCTTGAATTTTACGTGCCTGAATAACCCGCTCCCGAATGGTTTCACTCAACTCTGTCGGACGAGTATCCGAAATATCTTCAAACGGGACAGGCACGATTTCTATTTGAATATCAATCCTATCCATCAACGGTCCGGATATTCGGTTCAGGTATTTCCGAACTTGTTCCGGAGTGCAAACACAAGCCTTGTTGGGATTGTTAAAATTTCCGCACGGACAGGGATTCATGGAAGCAACCAACATAAAACCGGCCGGATAGTCGATACTGAATTTCGCCCTGGAAATGGTAATTTTCCGGTCTTCCAGCGGTTGCCGCAAAACTTCCAAAACGCCGCGGGTAAATTCTGCCATCTCGTCCAGAAACAAAACGCCGTTGTGCGCCAGACTGATTTCCCCCGGTTGAGGGTAGGAACCGCCGCCAACCATTGCCACCATAGATATGGAATGATGAGGATTCCGGAACGGACGAATGGCAATCAGCGAACCGTTGTGATTGATTTTTCCCGCAACCGAATGAATCTTGGTTGTTTCCAGGCTTTCACTCAACGTCAACGGCGGAAGAATAGACGGTATTCGTTTGGCTAACATGCTTTTGCCTGCTCCCGGACTGCCGACAAGGAGAATGTTATGACCGCCGGCGCAAGCTACTTCAATCGCCCGTTTAGCACCTTCCTGTCCTTTGACTTCCGAGAAATCCCAAAGGATTTTGACCTGATTATCATAAAATTCTTTACGGGGGTCGACGATGATACGAGTCAATTCTTTCGTCTCGTTGAAAAAATCAATTACATCCTTGAGATTGTCCGCGCCGTAAACTTCCAATCCTTGTACTACTGCGGCTTCCCGTGCATTGCATGCAGGAAGGATAATGCCTGTGAAACCGCTTTCTTTCGCTTTTATGGCTATCGGCAAAACGCCTTTCACCGTTTTCAAACTGCCGTCTAACGACAATTCTCCCATCATCAGGTAGTCTTCGATTCTATCAATTTTGATTTTCTCCGCTCCGGCCAAAATACCGATAGCCAGCGGCAAATCGTAAGCGGCGCCTTCTTTCCTGACGTCGGCGGGCGCCATATTGATAACAATTTGTTTACGAGGAAATTTTAACCCGATTTCACCCAAAGCGGAAGTAATTCGTTCGTGCGATTCTTTAATACTGACGTCGGGAAGACCTACCAAAAAAAATTTAATTCCTTTACTACAATTGACTTCAATCGTAATAATATTTGCATGGATGCCCTGAAGAGCTGCTGCATAGACTTTTACTAACATCGGTTTTAGTTTTGTATTTTAAGTTTTGTATTTTTACCGCAAAGTTCGCAAATGGTGCTAATTGCTTTGCCATTTCAATTTATGACTTCTTCATTTTAGACGGCAAAAGTAGTAAAATGTCTTGATAGAACAATCGTTTCTCTGGAAATAATCGTTACCTTTGTCCTATAAATTGTAAAATTATGTTAGATGAATCCTCTGGAAATGAAATCTTATTGTTCTAAAATTTCGGAGTCTTTGGAACAAAAAAAACTTAAACAATCTTTTGAAATACTGACTGCTCTTTTAGCAAACTTTTCCAATTGGCAATTAAAAGAACAACTTAATGAATTGGAAGACAATTATAAAACAATGCTCCGTTACCTGACCGACGGCGTGCAAGACCCCCAGCAGGAAAAAATTTATCTCGACTTGCTTCGATCGGTCTATCAGGTTGCCGATCTGGCAATTTTGGAAGTCAAAACGTCTCATTCGTGGTCTTATGCTTACGAAATGCGCCGGACTTTGCTCTATTCTCCTCCCGAACCTTTGAACAGGCTTGTCGAATTAATCAATGATTTAACCGGCAAAACTACTGTAAACGATTTACCGGATGACGGTGAAGATAAAAATAAAAATCTGCAATCTATTGAAAAAGAAAGGGACGCAATCGAAAACAAAATCTTCTGCATCATTTGGACAAGCGGTTTATGGACTGTTGGCGAAGAACAAATTTGGTCTGAAGTTTTACGCAATGATATAAACGCAACCACATTAAGAAGCCTGATTGTTTCCGCAGTGACGTTGAGTTTGGAAGAATTGTTCGACGAACGGAAAATCAATCTGCTGCTTGACGCCTGCGAAAACTCGAACGAAGAAATTCGCCAAAGGGCTTTGACGGGCGTTTTGCTGTTTCTCCGCCGTTACGACAAGCGCTTGTATCTCTATCCGAAGATTGATAGCCGACTGCAATATTTGTCCGAAGATAAACGATTTATCGATGACCTGCGCCACATCATCCTGCAATTTATCCTGAGCAGGGAAACCGAAAAAATCACCCGTATCATAAAAGAAGAAATTATACCCGGCATGATGAAAATCAATCCATTGCTTAATAAAGAAATACGAACGGACGATTTATTCGGCGAAACCGGTGTCGACGAGAAAAACCCCGAATGGCAAAACTTAATCGAAAAATCGGGATTGAGCGACCGGCTGCAAGAATTTACCGAATTACAAATGGAAGGCGCAGACGTGATGCATTCCTCATTTCTGCACCTGAAAAACTTCCCTTTTTTCAACGAAATACACCATTGGTTTTCCCTGTTTGTTATGCCGTTGCAAACTGAATCAAACGATGAACAAAACGGGATTGCCAAGATCCTGTTCGATTCGCCGTTGCTGTGCAATTCCGATAAATATTCTTTCTATTTCAGCATCAATCAAATGCCTGAAACGTATCGTAAAATGATAGCGGGACGCCAAGCTGAGGAAACTGCGGCTCTCAAGGAAATGATGCAGGAAGAACTGCCGGGTTCGGAAGCAAGAAAAATCAATCCGATTGCAAGACAGTATATCCAGGATTGGTACCGCTTTTGTAAATTGTTTCCGCGCCGCCAAAACATTGAAGATATTTTCACGACGAAGCCTGAATTTTACCAAGTTCCTTCCATTGCCGGTTTTATTTCCGACGCAGGAAGTTTGACGACAATCGGGGAATATTATTTTCAGCGGAATTATTTTAAAGAAGCGGTCGACGTATTCAATATACTGTTACGGAAAGATATAAACAACGAAACCATTCTACAGAAAAAAGGCTATTGCCTGCAAATGATGGGAAAATTGGAAAAAGCGCTGGACAGCTACTTGAAAGCAGACCTGCTAAATTCAACCAATTCATGGACAATCAAGAAACTGGCATCTTGCTACCGTGCATTGAAACAGCCGGAAGAAGCCCTGTTTTATTACCGGAAAGCCGCGCAGTTGAATCCCGGCAATTTATCTATACAACTCAATATCGGCCACTGTTGCCTGGAATTAAAGAATTATGCCGAAGCTTTGAAACACTATTTCAAAGTGGAATATTTGACCGATAATAAGGAAAAAGCATGGCGGTCGATTGCCTGGTGTTCTTTCCTGACCGGTAAATATGAACAGGCCCTGGATTATTTCCGGAAAATAATTGAATGTAATCCAAACAGCATCGACTATCTCAATGCAGGGCATGCTCAACTGGCGACGGGCAACCGCCGGGAAGCGCTGGAATTATACCGATCGGCGCTAAACAGCGATGGAAACTCGCATGAGAAATTCAGGGACGCGTTTGCCGCAGATATTCCCGATTTGCAGAACGCAGGCGTGAAAATCGACGATATTCCCATTATTTTGGACAGCCTTAATTATGGAATGTAAAACACCAATCGGCATTTTCGATTCCGGATACGGCGGGCTTACCATCTTGGAACAAATCCGCAAACGGTTGCCGCAATATGATTATATATATGCCGGTGATAATGCCCGATCGCCCTACGGAAGCCACTCTTATGAAATTATTTATGAATGTACGCTTCAGGCGGTTAAATGGTTTTTCAGGAGAGGATGCCGATTGGTTATCCTCGCGTGCAACACCGCTTCGGCAAAAGCGCTCCGTACTATTCAACAAAAAGACCTGCCGGTGATAGATCCCGAACGGAGAATTTTGGGTGTGATTCGACCTACCGTCGAAAGCCTCAATAAAATTACCCGCTCTACCCATATCGGTATACTCGGAACGCAGGGAACAATTGCTTCTCGCTCCTATCCGATTGAAATAGAGAAACTTTTTCCGCACATGACTGTCGAAAGCGAAGCCTGCCCAATGTGGGTATCACTGGTCGAAAACAACGAACACGACAAACAGGGAGCCGATTATTTCATCAAACAACACCTCGAAAACATCCTCAAAAAAGACATTCTGATTGATACGCTCGTCTTGGCCTGCACACACTATCCCCTGTTGGAAAAGAAAATCCGCAAACACCTGTCAGGAGAAATCCGACTGGTATACCAGGGACAATTGGTTGCCGAAAGCCTGGAAAACTATCTCCGCAGGCATCCCGAAATTGCGTTGAAATGCTCGAAAGGAGGATCTTGCCGCTTTTATACTACCGAAGTGGAGGAAAAGTTTGCTTCCATGGCTTCTGTCTTCCTAAAGGAGAAGATTGAGACCGAGCGAATTAATTTTGAGACTTGAAAAACACCCCGCACCGTCCAGTCATTGCAAGCCTCGCCTCTCTCTATTAAAAATTAATCCTGCGGGGGGGGGAGTCTCCCCTCCCCCGCTCCAGCCGCTTACGGCGGGTTTCCGCTTCCCCCTCTGCATAAAGAGGGACAAACAGAAAGCGAACGGGAACGTGCCGCTCTTTTGCCGGATTACCGTTGACGGCAGGGAAGTACGTTTTGGAATGAAAAAGAATGTCCATCCCAAATACTGGGATGTGAA
>JAIRKG010000018.1 GCA_031260235.1 Dysgonamonadaceae bacterium
ACGGCTCCGGGTGACGTTGTAACTATTTAAATTATTTTTTATTATTTTTGCGCCGTTTATTATATAATATTTTCAATAATTAAATAAAAAAACACATGAGAAAAATATCTATTTTTACAATCTGGCTGTTGATAAATACAACAACTTTTGCCCAACGAACATTAAGAGGAGAACAGGAAATTATCTCGCCGGAAATTCACGGTAATAACACGGTTACGTTTCGTTTGAATGCGCCACAGGCAACCGGAGTGGAAATCACCGGAGATTTCCTTCCGGAACCGGAAATGCAAACGCCAACGGGCGGAAATGACGCGCAGGGCGTTGCCGAATTAATTAAACACGATAACGGCGTGTGGGAATATACAACCCCCGCGCCACTGTCGCCGGAATTGTACAGTTACACGTTTACCGTCGACGGAGTAAGAGTTATCGACCCTGCTAATGTATATGCAATACGCAATGAGAATAAAATTTATAGCATCTTTATCATTGGCGGAAGTCACGCGGATTTGTACAAAGCAAACAACGTTCCCCACGGAACCGTCAGCCGCCGGTGGTATAACAGCCCCTCATTAAACATGGATAGACGAATAACCATTTATACGCCGGCAGGCTATGAACAGAGCAAGGAGGAATATCCCGTATTCTATCTTCTGCACGGCGCAGGCGGTGACGAAGATTCATGGACGACATTCGGCAGGGCTTCACACATACTGGATAACCTGATCGCACAGGGAAAAGCCCAACCAATGATTGTTGTGATGACGAATGGCAATTCCGGACAGCAATCTGCCCCCGGCGAATCGGCGAACGGCATGTATAAACCGTCATTTACAGACTATTTGCGAATGGACGGCGAATTTGAAAAATCATTTCCCGATGTAGTGCATTTCATTGAGAACAATTACCGCGTAAAGACAGATAAAGCAAACCGCGCTATTGCAGGACTTTCGATGGGAGGGTTTCATTCGTTGCACATTTCCAAGCAATATCCCGATTTGTTTGATTATGTCGGACTTTTTTCAGCCGTCGTCAATCCTCGCGAAGACATGACTTCCGAAGTTTATCAAAATACCGATGAAAAACTGAAAGTTCAGTTTGCTCAAAATCCTAAAATCTATTACATCGCTATTGGGGCAACCGATTTTCTATTTGATGCCAATGTCGCTTTCCGTAAAAGATTGGACGAAAACAAGTATCCTTACGTTTATTACGAAAATGGCGGGGGACATATCTGGAAGAATTGGCGGATTTATTTGGCGGAATTTGCGCAGATGTTGTTTAAATAAATAAACCAGGAATATGTAACGGCAGTTATCCACAGCCTGCCGTTCACCTGATAGCTACCTTCCTGCGGTGAGGAGCAAATCCCTTATTTGAGCATTTAGTCCGGTTGCATTGATTAGATCTTCAATAGAAAGATGCATTCTGTATTTCCACTTGTTGAGCGGGTTGGCAGGAACGTTAATCCGCTCTTCGTTTGCGTCTGCATTGCGTATTTGTCCGTCGATAGACAGCCAGTCCTGCAAGGGAATAATCGTCAGCATCGAAGGGCTGTTCAGGTGATTAAAAATGATTTGCCGGCAAACCTCCGGTACACATTCCTCCGGCGAATCCGCAAGATGCAGGACACTGTTGCAATACCGTCGCGTTCTTTCGGGATTCTCTTTCCACCACATGCGAATCGTTTCCATATCATGTGTCGAGGTCGTACACACCGAATGGCTGTGTAAATCGCGGAGAGCGGTAAATTCCGTGTTCGAATCTTTGGGTGACCGCTCAATTTCCAGACTGAAAATCTGTAGTTGCCTCATCACTTCCGGCACACATTCCGGAATCATGCCCAAATCTTCTCCGCAGGCAAGCATTCCGGTTGACGAAACGAGTTGCGATAACTTGTTATAGCCTTCTTTTCCCCAGAAAACATTGTGACGGCGGTAGAAATAATCCCAATACAAGTTGTCGAAAGCCGACCTGTTGGCGCTGTCTAATTCACGGTAAACAAACGACCGGGCGGCTAATATACGCGGATGGAAACGGCGGGGATCGCGCTTGTCGCGGATAAACAGCGTTTCATTGCAAATCGCATAAAGCCCTTCGCGGATTGTCCTGCTTTTCTCGTCGTCTTTGCCGTCAAAACGGTTTTTTATTTTCCGTTGCGTATTATATTCCGCGTTCAGGACTAAATTGTCGCCGAAATAATCCCTGCAAACCTCCTGTGCGTATTCGCCGAACAGTTCATGCAGAAAAGACTTGTTGATGCGGGCAATCGTATGTTGTTCCGGTTGAAAATTAAATCCCGCCGACCGTATTTCTTCGGCAGACAGCGGCAAAGCAGGACTGAAACAACCTAAAAGTCCCTGCACCGAACTTTCCGGAATTTCCCAAATCCGGAAAAAGCCCAGTATATGATCAATGCGGTAAGCATCGAAATAGTCCGACATCTTGCGGAAGCGTTTCTTCCACCATTCAAAACAATCGGCTTCCATTTCCGCCCAGTTATAAGTAGGGAAACCCCAATTCTGACCCATCTGCGAGAAATCGTCGGGAGGAGCGCCGGTTTGGTATTGCATATTGAAGAACTGTGGCTCTGTCCACGCTTCAATGCTCGTTTTGCTGACGCCGATTGGGATGTCGCCCTTCAGGGCAATACCTTTTTGGATGTTGGCGTAATCACGCGCTTCGGACAGTTGTTTATGCAAGTGGAACTGCAAATAATAATACAGCGCCATTTCCTTTTTATCTAATTTGCTAATCTTGTTTTTATCATACTTTTTATACGCACCCCACCGGTTGAAATCGGAAGTATTATATTTATCGCGGAGGCAGGAATAAGCGGCGTAAGGAACGAGCCAGTCCTCGTTGTTTTTGAAAAACTCGGCAAATGCCTCTGTGTTCAATGTGTTTTCCCCTTCCTGGTTGAATATTTCACGGAAGAACGACCATTTGGCATGTTCCACCTGCTCATAATCCATCACCTCCAAAGCGTTTAATTCTTTTTGTTTCTTCCGGTAAAAAGCATCTCGCTTGGGATTGTTCAATTTGCCCATTAAGTCGAGCCGCAGATAAACAGGGTGCAGGGCGAAGATCGAAATCGCGTTGTAAGGATAGGAATCCGACCACGTATGCGTTTGCGTCGTATCGTTTATCGGCAGGATTTGCAGAATCTTTTGTGAAGTCAGGCTCA
>JAIRKG010000030.1 GCA_031260235.1 Dysgonamonadaceae bacterium
TATTATGGAAAAAACAAAAATAATCAACGACCCCGTCTTTGGTTTCATCAACATCCCCAACGAATTTATTTACAGAATTATCAATCATCCTTATATTCAACGGTTGAACAGAATCAAGCAATTGGGCTTGGCATTTTACGTGTATCCGGGCGCTGTTCACACGCGTTTTCATCATTCTCTGGGAGCGATGCACCTGATTGCGGAAGCCATTGCGCAGTTGCGTTCCAAAGGTCATGCGATTTCCGACGACGAGAAAGACGGCGCAATGGCGTGTATCCTGATGCACGATATAGGTCACTGTCCCTTTTCCCATGTTCTGGAAAACTTGCTGGTAACCGGCATTTACCACGAAGAAATTTCGCTGATGCTGATGAACCGGATGAACGAGGAGATGGACGGAAAATTAGGTTTGGCAATTGAAATTTTCCGCGGTACCTATCCCAAACGATTTCTGCATCAACTGGTCTGCGGACAGTTGGACGTTGACCGGCTGGACTATCTGCGGCGCGACAGTTTCTTTACCGGTGTAACCGAAGGCAATATCGGCTCTGCGCGAATCATCAAAATGCTTAACGTGAAAGACGACCGTCTGGTAGTTGAAGCCAAAGGCATATATTCCGTCGAAAATTTCCTGATGGCGCGGCGGTTGATGTATTGGCAGGTATATTTGCATAAAACGGCTGTGGCTGCCGAAAGAATGATGACCAATATCCTGAACAGGGCTAAACGTCTGGCAGTTAGCGGCACCCGAATTGAAGCCTCTGTCCCGTTGAAATATTTCTTATATAATCAGGTGGACAGGCGGCGGTTTGAAACCGACCCGGAAGCTATCCGCTATTTCACGGAGTTGGACGACAACGATATTTGGTGCGCACTCAAAACATGGACGAATAGCGGCGATAAAGTCCTGTCGCTCCTTTGCGCCAGCCTGATTAACCGGAATTTATTTAAGATAGAGGTTAGTTCAAAACCCATTCCGCAGGATTTGGAGGTGGAAAAGATTCGCTACTTTGTCGAAAAATACCATCTGCCGACGGAAGACGTCGCCGACCTGATATTTTCGGAAACCATATCTACCAATATGTACAGCGAAGCGGACGACAGCATCGACATTCTGTACAAAGACGGGAGTACGGAAGATATCTCCGTCGCATCGGATATGCTTAATATTCAGTTGCTTTCTAAAAATATTAAAAAGTATTATTTCTGTTTCTTGCAGGATTTGGAATAATTTACGTACATTTGTGGCATAAAATAAACACCTGAAAAACAAATGGAACTCGAAGCAAAAGAAATTGCGGGTATCCTTCATGGAAAAATCACTGGAAACGAACAGGCAAAGGTGCATGGGTTCTCAAAAATCGAAGAGGGCGAACCCGGAACACTTACTTTCCTTGCCAATCTGAAATACACACATTATATATATGAAACCCAAGCAAGCATCGTATTGGTGCATGACGGTTTTGTATCCGAAAAGCAAATACCTTCCGCTTTGACGCTCATTTACGTGCAGAATGTTTATGCAGCTCTGGCTACGCTAATGGAACTTTTCGAAAGAGAGGAAAAAGGGGAAAAACATAAAAGGGGAATTGAATCGCCCTCCGTCATCAAACCTTCGGCTGTTTTTTCGCCCGAAGATGTTTTTATCGGCGCTTTCGCTTATATCGGCAATCATGTTAAACTCGGCAGGAACGTGGAAATTCATCCTCATGTTTATCTTGGTGAAAATGTTACGGTAGGCAACGATACGATTATTTACCCCGGTGCAAAAATCTATGCCGGATGCCAGATAGGGGAACGATGTATCATCCATGCTGGAGCGGTGATCGGCGCCGACGGATTCGGTTTTGCCAAAGAAGGCAATAACTATAAGAAAATCCCCCAGTTGGGAATTGTCCGCATCGAAGACGACGTCGAAATCGGCGCAAATACAACAATCGACCGCGCGGTAATGAACTCGACAATCATCCGCCGCGGGGTGAAATTAGACAACCTGATTCAGATAGCCCACAACGTGGAAATCGGGGAAGATACGGTTATCGCGGCGCAAACCGGCATTGCAGGCTCGTCCAAAGTCGGGAAAAACTGTATGATCGGTGGACAGTCGGGGCTGGTTGGGCATATTACAGTCGGTGATAATGTGGGCATCGGCGCACAGACGGGCGTTATCGGCAATATCGAATCGGACAGGAATATTATGGGTATGCCGGCTATCAACCTGAAAGACTTTCTCCGGTCAAGTGTTATTTTCCGGAAATTACCGGAAATGAACAAAACAGTCGAACAAATTCAAAAAAAATTAAGTACCGAAAAATAATGAATATGAAACAACATACGCTAAAAGAAAGTTTTTCCCTGAAAGGGAAAGGCTTGCATACGGGACTTGAAATAGAAATTAAGTTTAACCCTGCGCCGGCTAATCACGGCTATAAAATTAAACGAGTCGATTTGGAAGATTCGCCCGTGATTGACGCTTTAGCCGAAAATGTAAAAGAAACGCAACGGGGAACGGTACTCTCGAAAAATGAAGTCTCCGTTTCCACCGTCGAACATGCCATGGCGGCATTATACGCCTATCAAGTCGATAATTGTCTGATTGAAGTGAATGCGCCGGAATTTCCGATTCTGGACGGAAGCGCTATCACGTATGTCGACGAAATTGAACGAGTCGGGCTTGCCGAACAGGATGCAGTCAGAAAATATTATATGGTGAAACACAAAATTGAGGTTGCCGACAGTGAAACCGGCTCTTCAATTATGGTTCTACCCGACGACAAATTCGGAGTCGATGTACACGTCTCGTTTAATTCGCTTTTTCTGGATAACCAGTTTGCTACACTGAACGATTTGACAAAATTCAAGGAAGAAATTGCCACGAGCCGCACTTTCGTTTTTGTCTGCGAAATCGAACGGCTTTTGCAGCACGGATTGATCCGCGGCGGCGATCTGGACAATGCGATTGTGATTTACGAACGCCCAATCAGCCAGGAGCGTTTCGACCAGTTAGCCGATACCATTGGCGTAGCGCATAAAGATGCTTCGGAATTGGGCTATATCATGAATAAGCCTTTGGTTTATAACAACGAGCCGGCGCGACATAAATTGCTGGATATTCTGGGCGATATTGCCCTAATCGGTAAACCGCTTGTCGGACGAATTATAGCCAACTGCCCCGGGCATAAAATCAACAACCTGTTTGCTCGCGTTATCCGTAAAGATATTAAACTGAACGATGTACAGGCGCCGGTTTATGACCCCAACCTTCTGCCCGTTATGGACGTTAATAGGATTAAAGAATTGCTTCCCCACAGATTTCCTTTCCTGCTTGTCGATAAAATCATCGAAGTGGGGAAATTGCATATTGTAGCCGTTAAAAACGTAACGGTCAACGAGCCGTTTTTTCAGGGACATTTTCCCGGCGAACCGGTCATGCCAGGCGTTTTAATGGTCGAAGCAATGGCGCAGGCTTCCGGAATTTTTGTGCTGAACTCATTGGACGATCCGCATAGGTATTCGACCTATTTTATGAAAATCGACAACGTGAAATTCCGTCAAAAAGTAGTGCCGGGCGATACTTTGATTTTCAAAGTAGAGCTGGCGTCCGAGTTCCGGCGCGGCATTGCCATTATGAAAGGATATTGTTTTGTAGGCGAAAAAGTAGTCTGTGAAGCCGAATTCATGGCTCAAATAATAAAAAATAAATAATTATGATTCAAAATTTATCATCGGTACATCCCAACGCCCGAATTGGTGAAAACGTTACGATCAGTCCTTTCGTTACGATAGCAAAAGATGTCGTAATAGGCGATAATACCGTCATCTATCCGAATGTTGTAATTATGGACGGCGCTCGCATCGGCAAAAACTGCCGGATTTTTCCGGGAGCCGTAATCGCGGCGATTCCGCAGGATTTGAAATTCCGCGGAGAGGAAACAACGGTAGAAATCGGCGACGGCACAACCGTCAGGGAATGTGCAACCGTGAACCGCGGAACAGTGGCGAAAGGCAAAACCATTGTCGGCGACAATTGCCTGTTGATGGCTTATTCGCATACGGCGCACGATTGTGTTCTGAAAAACAACGTGATACTTGGAAATACCACACAACTTGCCGGCGAAGTCGAAGTAGGCGAATATGCCATTTTAAGCGGCGGAACGCTGGTGCATCAGTTTACGCAAATCGGCAAACATGTGATGATTCAGGGCGGCTCCAAGGTGAATAAAGATATTCCTCCCTACATCATCATTGGACGCGACCCGATTACCTATTCGGGAATTAACCTTGTCGGCTTGCGAAGGAGAAATTTTGACAGCGAAAAAATCTCAACAATTCAGGAGATTTACCGGATTTTATACCAATCCGGGTTGAATTATAAAGACGCGATAAAGCAGATTGAAGAAACTATTCCTTATTCCCTTGAAAAGGAAGCGGTTGTCAGTTTTAGTCAAAATTCTCCGCGGGGAATTGTAAGAGGATACTTTGAGTGAATTATGAATTAAGAGAATTGTCAATTACAATTATGGTTTACAGATTTATTATTTTATCCGATGAAATAGGTGGTTTCAGAAGGGATATTCTGATTGATGCCGACGCTACTTTTTATGATTTGCACGATGCTATTTTGGATGCTGCCGGATACACGAAAGACCAAATGACTTCTTTTTTCATTTGCGGCGAAGACTGGACGAAGGAAAAAGAAATCACTTTGATTGAAATGGACACGAGTTCGGAAGAAGATAGCTATGTGATGGGCGCCGTCCGCCTGAGTGATTTACTGGACGAGGAATGCCAGAAGCTACTGTATGTTTTTGAACCGCTAACCGAACGTGCTTTCTTTATGGAGTTGAAAGAAATCATTACCGGAAAAAGTCAGCCGAAAGCCCAATGCGTGAAATCTGACGGAACCCCTCCCGCTCAAACAACTAACTTTGAAGAAGTAGAATCGAAACTGCAACTCTCATCCATCCGCCCGGACGACGATATTAACAACGATGACGACATGCCGAATTTTAACGAATACGATGCCGACGACTTTGGAAATTTGGTTGAGGAAAATCCGTTTGAAGGGCTTTGAACCTTTTTGTTTCTTTGCTTTATGATGGGCAGAAAGTCTGATATTTAACCTTGCGACAATTTGAAATGCATCCCTGCTGTCGTTTTCGCCTGCTGTGTGAGTGCTTCAACCGCCAGCCTGTAAGAATCCAGTCCGAACCCCGCAATAACTCCTTTGCAAACGCCCGCTATCAACGAATGATGACGGAATGACTCCCGCGCATGAACATTCGAGATATGAACTTCTATTACAGGTGTTATCACTCCTTTTATTGCATCGTGAATCGCAATCGAAGTGTGCGTATAAGCCCCTGCATTCAAAATAATTCCATCGAAAGAAAATCCCGTTTCATGAATTTTATTGATAATTTCCCCTTCCACGTTAGACTGAAAATAATGAAATTCAACGTCGGAAAAATGCAGGACTAATTCCTGCAAATAGTCTTCAAAAGAAGCGAAGCCGTAAATTTCCGGCTCACGAATACCCAGTAGATTTAAATTGGGGCCATTGATAATTTGAATTTTCATATAATTTTATTTTTATATCTTTGATACAAAATTAAGGATTTTTACTCATATTATGGAGATAAATAAGGATATTCAGGATAGAATAAAGGATTATCATACTTTTCTGCAACTCGAAAGGTCTCTGTCTGTCAATTCGATAGAAGCATATATGGACGATTTGAATAAGTTGTTGAATTATCTGCTTGCTACGGGGAAAACGCCCGAAGAAACAGAGTTGGAAGATTTGCAGACAATGGTTGCAGGGTTGCGCGAAATCGGGATTTGTCCACGTTCACAGGCGAGGATTATTTCCGGAATTAAATCATTCTATCGTTTTCTACTTTTGGAAAAGCATATCAAAAAAGACCCGACCGAACTACTGGAATCTCCCAAAATCGGATTGAAACTTCCGGAATATCTTACACTTGACGAAATAAACAACATCGTCGGCAGCATAGATTTGTCGTTACCCGAAGGGCAACGCAACCGCGCAATTCTGGAAACGCTTTACAGTTGCGGATTGCGGGTTTCGGAGCTGATTAACATTCGTTTTCAGGACTTGTTTTTGGACGAGGGTTTTATCAAAGTGACTGGAAAGGGCAGGAAACAGCGGTTAGTTCCCATTTCGCCGGTGGCTATTAAGGAAATCAATCTCTATTTACTTGACCGTTGCCATATAAACATAAAAAAAGGCTGTGAAGACGTGTTGTTTTTGAACCGCAGGGGAAGTGCGCTTACGCGGGTGATGATTTTTTACATTATCAAGCAACATACGGAATTAGCCGGTGTGCATAAAACGGTCAGTCCGCATACTTTTCGACATTCTTTTGCCACTCATCTGCTTGAAGGGGGGGCAAACTTGCGGGCAATCCAGCAAATGCTGGGGCATGAAGCAATTACTACTACCGAAATTTATACGCATCTGGACAGGAATTTTTTGCAGAGTGAGATTTTGGAGCATCATCCGAGGAACAGCAGGAAATGATTAACGATAAAGATTACATATTTTCAATCATATTCAACATCTTTATAGTCGCTTTGATTGCCGACGCCGTTTGATCTACGTCCAGACCCCTTGTTTTGAAATCTTTGCCGTTGAAGTTCCATGCAATCGTGGTTTGTACCAGAGCATCGGTGCGACCACCAGCGGGGATGGTAACATTATAATCCGTCAATGTAGGTTTGGGTTTATTCAGTTTCGTGTAGATTTTCCACAGCGCCTTTGAAAAAGCATTGTACTGGCCGTCGCCGGGCATGGTTTCTTCGTATTCTTCTCCGTTGATTTTAATTCGCACCGTCGCTGTTGGACGCAATCCTCGCGCCAAAGACAATGAATAATTGACCATCTTTATCGTATCGGTCGTTTCCGTGTGCATAACGTCTGAAATAATGTATGGCAAATCTTCCTGCGTAACAATCTCTTTTTTGTCGCCAAGTTTGATGATTCGTTCGGTTACTTTTCTCATCGCCTCATTGTCCAGCACGATTCCAATCGCTTCCAGGTTTTTCCGGATATTGGATTTCCCTGACGTTTTCCCCAAAGCATATTCGCGTTCGCGACCAAAGCGCTCCGGAAGCAAATCGTTGTAATACAGGTTGTTTTTGTTGTCGCCATCGGCATGAATACCGGCGCACTGCGTAAAAACATTATCGCCTATCACCGGTTTGTTGTTGGGAATACGAATGCCCGAATAAGACGCCACTACGCGGCTGACACGATTCACTTTGTTTTCCACGACATTCGTTTTTATTTTCAGTTGGTCGTGGAGCATCGCGATTACGCTCGTCAGAGGCGCATTTCCGGCGCGTTCACCCAAGCCGTTTACAGTCGTATGAATCCCGTCCACACCCGCAGATGCGGCGGCAAAAACATTTCCGATTGCTAAATCATAGTCGTTGTGGGCATGGAAATCAAAATGCAGGTTGGGATAGCGTGTTTTCATTTCACGGCAATATTGCGCCGTATTCGTCGGATTCAGTATCCCCAGCGTATCGGGAAGTATAAAGCGTTTGATAGGCGTATTTTTCAAATTATCAATTAAGTAAAAGATATAATCGGGCGAGTTCAGCATCCCGTTCGACCAGTCTTCGAGATAAATATTAACGGATATTCCGCGTTGTTCTGCGTTGTTTAGAACGGCGAATATGTCTGCCGAATGTTGGTCGGGTGTTTTTCGCAACTGTTCCATGCAATGTTTCAGCGAGCCTTTGCACAGTAGGTTCATCACGCGGCAACCGGCATTTTTTATCCAGTTTGTAGATTGAACGCCGTCAACAAAGCCGAGTATTTCAATTCTATCAAGATATTGCTGAGATGACGCCCATCGGGCAACTTTCCGGACGGTTTCAAATTCGCCGTCCGAAACTTTGGCAGAGGCTATCTCCACGCGGTCAACCTTCAGGTCTTCAATCAACAACCGCGTAATGTGCAGTTTTTCGGCGGCAGAGAAAGAAACGCCGGAGGTCTGTTCTCCGTCGCGTAATGTTGTATCCAATATTTCCATTGCTAATTATTTGCTTGTTCGTAAGATAAGACGTCTTCTTTTTTGCTTAACAGGTAGTCGATGTCGTCAAATCCTTTCAGGAAACACTCCTTTTTGTATGTGTTAATCGCAAATATTTCGTGTTTTTCGGTGGCATTATTTGTAATCCGCTGGTTTTCCAAATCGACGGTTACGGTTGTTTTGGGGTCTTTTTTAACGCTATCGAAAATCCGGGCAAGGAATGCCTCCGAAACCACGACCGGTAAAACGAAGTTGTTCATCGCGTTGTTTTTGAAAATATCGGCAAAGAAACTCGATACGATTACCTTAAAACCATATCCGGCAATCGCCCATGCCGCATGTTCACGGCTCGAACCGCATCCGAAATTCTTCCCTGCAACCAATATATTTCCCTTGTATACAGGATTGTTTAAGACGAAGTCGCCTTTGGGTGTTCCGTCTTTTTCGTATCTCCAGTCGGCAAAAAGATTAGCGCCGAAGCCTTCGCGCATGGTTGCTTTCAGGAAACGCGCAGGGATGATCTGGTCGGTATCCACATTTTCGATTGGGAGCGGGATAATTGTGCTTGTTATTGTTTTAAACTTTTCCATTTGTTTGTTTTTTTAAATAGGGAGTGATAGCCCTGTCAGTTTTGGGCTGCGTCTATATATCGCATGGCGCTGTAATTTTTCCGGCAATCGCCGCCGCCGCCGCCACAAACGGTCCGGCAAGGATAGTCCTCGCTCCGGGACCTTGCCGTCCCTCGAAATTACGGTTTGAAGTCGAAACGGCATATTTTCCGGCAGGGACTTTATCGTCATTCATTGCCAGACACGCCGAGCAACCGGGCTGGCGGATTTCAAAACCGGCTTCTTCGAGGATTTTGTCCAAGCCTTCTTCGCGAATTTGCCTGTCTACCTGCCATGAACCGGGGACTAACCATGCCGTGACGTTTGGGGCTTTCATTTTTCCTTTCACGACGCTTGCGAATGTGCGGAAATCCTCGATGCGTCCATTGGTGCAACTGCCCAGGAAGACGTAATCGACAGGTTTGCCGATCAACCGTTCGCCTTCGGCAAAACCCATATACTGCAATGGCGCAGCGTGTAACGACCCTGTGGCTGTTGGAATTACACCGTCTATCGGCATACCCATGCCAGGGTTGGTTCCGTAGGTAATCATCGGTTTAATATCTTCGGCGCGGAACACATATTCTTTGTCGAAAACGGCGTTGGGGTCGGTTTTCAGCGTGCGCCAATCAGCAAGTTTGCGTTCCCATTCTTTGCCTTTGGGGGCAAAATCGCGGTCTTTGATGTATGCAAACGTCGTTTCGTCTGGGGCGACCATTCCGCCACGCGCACCGCTTTCGATGGAGAGATTACACAGTGTGAGGCGTCCTTCCATTGAGAGCGACTGCACGGTATCTCCGGCGTATTCAACGAAATAGCCGGTTGCGCCGCCTGTGCCGATTTGCGAGATAATGTAAAGCGCGACGTCTTTTGCACCGACGTATTTACCGAGTTTCCCGTTTACGGAAATGCGCATCGTTTTTGGTTTGGACTGCAATACGCACTGCGTAGCCAGCACCATTTCGACTTCACTGGTTCC
>JAIRKG010000099.1 GCA_031260235.1 Dysgonamonadaceae bacterium
AGCGGCGTGGCAATCCAGTCAAACCTGCGGGGGGGAGACTTCCCCCGCGAACTTAATTCTTGACGGGGAGCGGGGTATTTAAGACAATGGTCGTGGGTTTATTTTACAATCCGCTTAATATCGTTCAATTTGATCAAGGCTTCTATCGGAGTTAAACTGTTTACATCCAATTTATTTATCTCGTCGCGAACTTGCGAAAGCGTCGGATCGTCCAGACAGAAGAAGTTCAGTTGATGGCCTTCCCTTTCGGAAGAAAGTTTTTTCATTGGCTTGGCAATCCCCGATTTGCGGTTATCTGTTTCCAACTGTGTTAAGATTTCGTTTGCCCGTTTCACGATACTTTTCGGCATTCCCGCCATTTTCGCTACGTGAATGCCGAAACTGTGTTCGCTTCCGCCCTGCTCTAATTTTCGCAGGAAAACGACGCGGTTACCTTCTTCCTTAACGGAAACATTGTAGTTTTTAATTCGTTTGAACGATTTTGCCATTTCGTTTAACTCGTGATAATGGGTGGCAAAAAGCGTTTTCGCCGCTCCGCGCGGATGTTCGTGGATATATTCGACGATAGCCCATGCGATGGAAATCCCGTCATAGGTGGATGTTCCGCGCCCCAGTTCGTCGAAAAGAATCAGGCTTTTCGACGACAGGTTATTCAAAATGTCGGCTGCTTCGTTCATTTCTACCATAAAAGTGGATTCTCCAAGGGAAATATTGTCGCTGGCGCCCACGCGGGTGAAGATTTTATCGACAAGTCCGATTACCGCCGCTTCGGCAGGGACGAAAGATCCGATTTGAGCCATCAAAGTAATCAGGGCTGTTTGACGCAACAAAGCTGATTTACCGGACATGTTCGGTCCTGTGATAATAATGATCTGCTGCTTTTTGTCGTCCATATAGATATCGTTTGGGATATACGCTTCACCGACAGGCAGTTGTGTTTCAATAACCGGATGTCGTCCGGCTTTAATTTCCAGCGCATTTTCTTCATTGATTTGCGGTCGGATGTATTTGTTTCGTTGCGCCGTTTTCGCCATTGACAGCAGGCAATCGACACGTGCAATCAAATTGGCGTTGGCTTGAACGGGAGCGATATATTCCATCAAATCGGAGACCAGTTCATTGAAAAGTTTTGTTTCCAGTTCAATGATTTTATCTTCTGCGCCTAAAATTTTTTCTTCATAGATTTTCAGTTCTTCCGTAACATATCTTTCGGCTTGCGTGAGCGTCTGTTTCCGTATCCAATTCGGCGGAACTTTATCTTTATGTGTGTTGCGGACTTCGATGTAATAACCGAAAACATTGTTGTAGCTTACTTTCAAAGAGGGAATTCCGGTAGCTTCGCTTTCCCGTTGCCGAATTTGCAACAAATAGTCTTTCCCCGAATAAGCGATTTCGCGCAATCGGTCGAGTTCTTCGTTAACGCCTTTGGCAATACAATTTCCTCTGTTTAACAAGACGGGAGGGTCGGGTGCTATTTCCCTGCCTATTTTGTCGCGGATTAACTCGCAGGGATTCAATTGTTCGCCAATCTTTTGAAGGCTGTAATTGTCGGAATCCAAGCAAATTTGTTTAACCGGGTCGATGGCTTTCAAGGCGGTTTTCAGTTGCACGACTTCTCTCGGATTGACGCGCCCAACCGCCACTTTGGAAATAATCCGTTCCAAATCGCCGATTAGGGTAAATTGCTTTTCCAGAATTTCTTTTAATTCGGGGTTACGGAAAAAATATTCGACGACAGTAAGCCTGCTGTCGATTTGTTTTGCTTCGCGCAGGGGAAAAACGATCCAGCGCTTCAACAACCGGGCGCCCATTGGCGTAACTGTCCGGTCGAGAACGTCAAGAAGCGACTTGCCGCCTTCGTTCATTGGCTCCAATAACTCAAGGCTGCGAATCGTGAAGCGGTCTAAACGGACATAGCGGTCTTCTTCGATACGGGAAATGGACGTGATATGTCCAACCTGCGTATGCTGGGTTAAATCAAGATAATACAGGATTGCGCCGGCGGCAACGATTCCATTTTTCATCTGTTGAATACCGAATCCTTTCAGGTTTTGAGTTTCAAACTGTTTCAGCAGCCGGTCATTAGCCGTATCTTCCGTGAAAATCCAATCGTCCATTTCGAAAGTTACCAACTTGTTTCCAAACGCCTCCTCGAATTGTTTGCGTTTGTTCCTGTCCAGCAAAACCTCTTTGGGCGCAAAATTGTTGATAAGTTTGTCGATATAACCGATTGTTCCTTCCGCCGTTAAAAATTCGCCGGTAGAAATATCGAAAAAAGCGACGCCGCAAATGCTTTTGTTGAAATGGACGGCGGCAAGAAAATTGTTTTCCTTATGATTCAGTATATTGTCGTTGATTGAAATGCCGGGGGTAACCAGTTCGGTAATTCCCCGTTTGACTAATTTTTTGGTCATCTTCGGGTCTTCCAACTGGTCGCAAATGGCAACCCGTTTTCCAGCCCTTACCAGTTTAGGCAGATAAGTATCCAAAGCGTGGTGTGGAAATCCGGCCAGTTCCACAAACCGGGCTGTACCGTTTGCTCTGTGCGTCAGCGTAATTCCGAGAATTTCGGCGGTGGCGACCGCATCTTTTGAAAAGGTTTCATAGAAATCTCCTACACGGAATAATAAAATAGCGTCGGGGTGCTTTGATTTTATATCCAAATATTGTTTCATTAATGGCGTTTCAACAATTTCTTTCTGCATTACTGTCTTGTTTTTTTATGATAATTTTATGCAAAAATACGTGAAAATAATGTTTTTATATACATTTGCGCCATGAAAATTCTAATTACAGGCGCAAGCGGTTTTATCGGAAGTTTTTTGGTTGAGGAAGCACTCAGTCGGAACGCAGAAGTTTGGGCAGGTGTCCGCCGTTCGAGCAACAAAGCATATTTGCAAGACTCGCGAATTTCGTTCATCAATCTGAACTATTTGGATATGGAACAGTTGAAACAACAAATATCCGAACATGTCGCCCGATACGGAACGTGGGATTATATCATTCACAATGCCGGCATAACCAAAAGTATAGACGTCCGCGATTTCGAAAAAGTCAATTACCTTTTAACCCGCAGGCTCATTGAAGCATTGCAGGAAACAGGCGCCATCCCGGCAAAATTTATTTTGATGAGCAGCCTTAGCGCCTCTCCAAATTCCGAATCAATCTATGGACAAAGTAAATTGAAAGCCGAACGCTTTTTGGAATCCCAACCTGATTTTCCATACATCATCCTGCGCCCAACAGGCGTTTACGGTCCCCGCGACAAAGATTATCTCCTGCTGTTGAAAACCATTGATGCAGGGCTGGACATTACGGCCGGTTTTCAACCGCAGAAACTGACCTTTATTTATATAAAAGATTTGGTAAAAGCAGTTTTCCTCGCCCTGGAAAACCCTGTTTCCCGCAGAGCCTATTGCGTTACCGACGGGAATGTTTATACGGATAGCGACTACACGCAAATTGTCAAAACCGCTTTGGGAAAGAAATTTACCGTTAAAATCCGCGTCCCCCTGTTTGTCCTGAAAGCCGTATGTATATTTGCCGAAAGCATTGCCCGCCGGACGAAAAAACCTTCTACGCTTAATCGCGACAAATACATAATTATGAAGCAGCGCGACTGGACTTGCGACAATATGCCTTTGCGGCGGGAACTTGGATTTGAGGCTGATTATGATTTGGAGAAGGGAATAGCGGAATGTGTGAAATGGTACAGGTCTATTTTATGATTCTTTTCTCGTTCCGGTTGATGTAATCTTTCCAACTCACGTATGGTTTTTCCGGTTGCGGGCGATTGCTTTGGAAAAAATGGCAGAGCGCGGCTGCAAGCCCGTCCGTTGCATCCATTTGCGGTAACATTTCTTCATTGGGGATTTTCAGATAACGCTGCAATAAATCGGCAACCTGCTCTTTGGAAGCCATTCCGTTGCCCGTAATCGACATCTTTATTTTCAGGGGGGCATATTCGAAAATAGGGATGTCGCGCGATAAAGCGGCAGCCATGGCAATGCCCTGGGCGCGTCCCAGTTTAAGCATACTCTGCACGTTTTTCCCAAAAAACGGGGCTTCGATAGCCAATTCGTCCGGCAAAAATTCATCAATCAGGCTGATTATTCGCTCGAAAATCCGGCGGAGGCGGAGATAATGATCGTCCGTCTTGTGCAGCAACAATACACCCATCGCAAGTAACGACGGCTTGTTGTTTATGATTTTCAACAATCCGTAGCCCATTACATTGGTACCCGGGTCAACGCCTAATATAATTTTTTCTTTTATCATTTTACGAAAATACATTGCAAATGTAGTGGTCTTTCTCAAAAAAACATTACTTTTGCCGCGAAACAATTGAAAAGGGGCATTAGCTCATCTGGCTAGAGCGTATGACTGGCAGTCATAAGGTGACGAGTTCGATCCTCGTATGCTCCACTAATTGAAAAC